>JBILST010000118.1:0-6975 GCA_044371865.1 Flavobacterium sp. | reverse complement strand
TCTTTTGCAATAACTTTAGCTAATTGTGTTTTTCCAACGCCAGTTTGACCTAAGAAAATGAATGAACCAATGGGTTTGTTTGGATCTTTTAAACCCGCACGATTTCTTTGGATTGATTTTGCAATTTTCATTACAGCTTCATCTTGTCCAATTACCTTACCTTTAATAAGTTCAGGTAAGTGAGCTAATTTATTACTTTCAGTTTGTGCAATACGATTTACAGGAATTCCGGTCATCATAGAAACCACATCCGCAACGTTATCTTCTGTAACGGTTACTTTGTTGTTTTTAGAATCTTCTTCCCATTGTTCTTGCGCAATAGCTAAATCTTTTTCGATGCGTTTTTCATCATCACGAAGTTTAGCGGCTTCTTCATATTTTTGTTTCTTTACGACTGTGTTTTTCAACTCACGTACTTCTTCTAACTGACGTTCTAATTCCAGAATTTGTTTTGGAACGTCAATATTAATAATGTGAACACGTGAACCCGCTTCGTCTAAAGCATCAATAGCTTTGTCTGGAAGGAAACGATCGGTCATATAACGATTTGTCAATTTCACACAAGCTTCAATTGCTTCTGGTGTATATAAAACATTGTGATGGTCTTCGTATTTTGGTTTGATGTTGTTTAAAATGGTGATTGTTTCTTCAACTGATGTTGGTTCAACAATTACTTTTTGAAAACGTCTCTCTAAAGCGCCATCTTTTTCAATGTATTGACGGTATTCGTCTAAAGTTGTAGCACCCACACATTGAATTTCACCTCTTGCTAAAGCAGGTTTAAACATATTGGAAGCATCAAGCGAACCAGTTGCGCCACCAGCACCTACAATAGTGTGAATTTCGTCAATAAATAAAATGATATCGTCGTTTTTCTCCAATTCATTCATTACTGCTTTCATTCGTTCTTCGAATTGTCCACGGTATTTTGTACCTGCTACTAAACTTGCTAAATCAAGTGTAACAACACGTTTATTGAATAAATTACGAGAAACTTTTTTCTTAATGATTCGTAGTGCTAAACCTTCGGCAATAGCAGATTTTCCTACACCAGGTTCACCAATTAATAATGGGTTGTTTTTCTTTCTACGGCTTAAAATTTGTGAAACACGTTCAATTTCTTTTTCGCGTCCTACAACTGGGTCTAATTTCCCTTCTTCAGCCATTTCTGTTAAATCGCGACCAAAGTTATCTAAAACTGGTGTTTTTGATTTTTTGTTTGTTTTATTTCCGGATGGAGGATTGTTAAATGCGTTTTCTTTTAAACTGTCATCTTGTCCTGAATCGTCATTAAACGACTCTGCTTTTGGCAAGTTTTCTAAATAATCGTCTTCGTTTGTCATCATGGCTGTATACTGTTCTTTAACGGTTTCGTAATCGATTTTTAATTTACCCATTAATTTAGTTGTTGGGTCGTTTTCATTGCGTAAAATACAAAGCAAAAGGTGAGCCGTACTTATTTCGGTATTGTTAAAAAGCTTTGCTTCAAGAAAAGTGGTCTTCAATGCACGTTCGGCCTGACGTGTAAGATGAAGATTTTTCTTTTCAATATTTTGAATGCTGTTAGGGTTTGCAGGGCTTAAGATCTCTACTTTTTTTCTTAAGTGAGATAAGTCTACAGCTAAATTATTCAAGATGTTAATTGCTTTTCCGTTACCATCTCTAAGTATTCCTAGCATCAAATGTTCAGTGCCAATAAAGTCATGGCCTAATCGTAACGCTTCTTCTTTACTGAAGGTTATTACGTCTTTAACTCTTGGTGAAAAATTATCGTCCATAGCATTTGTAATATAAGTAAAAGTACATAATTCTATAAGGATATGCAAAAATCATACCTTATATAAAGTACAGATAGGCTAAATGACAAAAAAAAAATGAAAAAAGAAAGAAAGTGTTATAAGATTTATAAGCAATTTGTAAACAAAATTGTTAATAAATAGTAGAAATAAGTGTTATAAAAGTTGTCTTAAAATTTCAAAAAGGCGTATATTGGCACGTTTTAGTACTAATATATAATTTTAATATAAATACTTATGTCAGAAGGAGAAAAGTTAATTCCTATTAACATTGAAGATGAAATGAAATCAGCTTACATCGATTATTCGATGTCAGTAATTGTATCAAGAGCGCTTCCTGATGTTAGAGATGGCTTGAAACCCGTACATCGAAGAGTACTTTATGGAATGTATGATTTGGGAGTTAATTCAAGATCTGCCCACAAAAAATCCGCAAGAATTGTCGGTGAAGTTTTAGGAAAGTATCACCCACATGGAGATACTTCAGTTTATGACGCAATGGTACGTATGGCTCAAGATTGGAGTATGCGTTATTTATTGGTTGACGGTCAAGGTAACTTTGGTTCTGTTGATGGTGATAGTCCAGCAGCAATGCGTTATACTGAGGCTAGAATGAAAAAGATTTCGGAAGAAATGTTGGCGGATATTGATAAAGAAACAGTTGATTTTCAATTAAACTTTGACGATACATTGCAAGAGCCAACCGTTATGCCTACAAAAGTACCTACTTTATTAGTTAATGGAGCTTCAGGTATTGCAGTAGGAATGGCAACAAATATGGCACCTCACAACTTAACAGAAGTAGTAGATGGTATCTTAGCTTACATCGATAATAATGATATTGAAATTGATGAGTTAATCAATCATATCAAAGCACCTGATTTTCCAACAGGAGGTATTATTTATGGTTACGAAGGTGTAAGAGAAGCATTCAAAACGGGAAGAGGTCGTATTGTAATGCGTGCTAAAGTTGGTTTTGAAGAAGTAAATGGTAGAGAAGCTATCATCGTAACTGAAATTCCTTACCAAGTTAACAAGGCAAATATGATTAAACATACTGCCGATTTAGTTAACGATAAAAAAATTGAAGGTATATCTAATATTCGTGATGAGTCGGATAGAAATGGTATGCGTGTGGTGTATGAATTAAAACGTGATGCAGTTCCAAATGTAGTTTTAAATACATTATATAAATATACACAGTTACAAGCATCATTTAGTGTAAACAACATTGCATTGGTTAAAGGTCGTCCACAAATGTTAAATCTTAAAGATTTGATTTATCATTTTGTAGAACATCGTCATGATGTAGTTGTTAGAAGAGCTCAATTTGATTTAAGAAAAGCAGAAGAAAGAGCACATATCTTAGAAGGTTTAATTATTGCTTCTGATAATATTGATGAAGTAATCAAGATTATTAGAGCATCTAAAGATGGAGATGAAGCGAGAACTAAATTAATTGAGCGTTTCAAATTATCGGAAATTCAAGCACGTGCTATTGTTGAAATGCGTTTAAGACAATTAACAGGTCTTGAACAAGATAAATTACGTGCAGAATACGATGAAATCATGAAATTGATTACGTATTTGAAAGAATTATTGGCAAGCAAAGAAATGAGAATGCAAGTAATTAAAGATGAATTAGCGGAAATCAGAGATAAATATGGTGATGAGCGTCGTTCGAAAATTGAATATTCAGGTGGCGATGTAAGTATCGAAGATTTAATTGCTGATGAAAGTGTGGTAATTACTATTTCACATGCAGGTTATATCAAACGTACTTCGTTATCAGAGTATAAAACACAAAATAGAGGAGGAGTTGGACAAAAATCGGCAGGAACTAGAGATCAAGATTTCTTAGAACATTTATTTGTTGCAACCAATCACCAATATTTAATGTATTTCACGCAAAAAGGTAAATGTTACTGGATGCGTGTTTATGAAATTCCAGAAGGAACAAAAACTAGTAAAGGTCGTGCGATTCAAAACTTAATCAACATCGAAAGTGATGATAAAGTTAAAGCATTTATTTGTACACAAGACTTGAAAGACCAAGAGTATATTGAGAGTCACAACTTAATCATGGTTACAAAGCAAGGTCAGGTTAAGAAAACATCTTTAGAAAAATATTCTAGACCTCGTATAAACGGTGTTGCGGCGATTACAATTAAAGATGGAGACGAGTTATTAGGAGCAAAATTAACCAACGGTTCAAGCCAAGTATTAATTGCTGGAAAATCAGGTAAAATTGTGCGTTTTGAAGAAGAAAAAACACGTCCAATGGGAAGAACTGCTTCTGGTGTTAGAGGAATTACTCTAGCCGATGACAATGATGAAGTAATTGGAATTGTAACCGTTAACAAAGAAGACGTAAACGAAACTCAAATTTTAGTAGTTACCGAAAATGGTTACGGAAAACGTACCAAATTAGTGGACGATGATGGAGAAGACGTCTACCGAATTACAAATCGTGGTGGAAAGGGCGTTAAAACATTAAACATTACCGAAAAAACGGGTGCGTTAATTGCAATTAATAATGTAACTGACGATGATGATTTAATGATCATCAACAAATCAGGTTTAACTATTAGAATGATGGTTTCTGATTTACGTGTAATGGGAAGAGCAACTCAAGGTGTTCGCTTAATTAATATTAAAGGAAACGATTCTATCGCGGCAGTAACAAAAGTACTACGCGAAGATGAAGAAATTGTTTTGGATGAAAATGGAGAAATGAATGACGCTGATAATAGCGCTGATATTGATTCAACTGAAGAAGAAACACAAGAATAAATTAAAAGAGCCCAAATTTATTTTGGGCTTTAGTTTAACCCACATTTTAAAACCATGAAAAAATTTGTATTAAGTGCAACACTACTATTATCGGTTGCAACATTTGCTCAAAAAGAAGAGTTAAAAACTTTAAAAAAAATATATGCCAAAGAAACTGTTTCTGTTAAAGATTTGGAAGCATATAAAACAGCAAGCGATGCTTTAAATACTTTAGCAACTGAGGAATCAGATAAAGTTTATGCAAAGTTTTATTCTGTAATGTATCCTACAATTGAGTTAGCTTCTAAAGGAGATAAGGCAACAATGCAAGATCAAATGAAACTTTATAATCCAGAGTTTATAAAACAATATGGTGCTGTTATCAATGAAACTATTGATTTTGAAACAAAATCAGGAAAAAAAATATATACTGATGATTTGATTAAAGAAAAAGATGAATTTAAAAAAGGTTTATCTGCTTTAGCGATGAATTTTAATAATACTTCTAAGTTTAAAGAGGCTTCAGCATTATTTTATTCATTATATACATTTGATCCAAAAGAAGAAGGAAAATCACTTAAAAATGCTTCAATTTTAGCCGTTCAAAGTGAAGATTATAAGTTGGCGCAAAAAATGTATGAAGAATATGCTAGTAGTGATTATTTGAATAATGGGTTTACTTATTATGCAATTAGTAAAGCAAATGGTAAAGAAGAAGAATTTAACTCGAAAACAGAACGTTCTCAATTTATAAAGTTAGGTGCTCACGAAAAGCCTAGAGATGTTAAGAATGCATCAAAGAAATTTGAAATTTTAAAACTATTAGCTCTTATATATTCACAAAATAATGAGCCTGAAAAAGCAAAATCAACTTATACAGAAGCTAGAAAATTAGCTCCTAATGATGAAGAGTTAAAAAAAGGAGAATTTCAAATTTATTTTAATGCTGGATACGCATTATTAGCAGATGATGAAAAAATAGTTAATGAAATTAATAGCTCTAGAGACAATGCAAAAAAATACGATGAGCTGGTTAAGAAAAGAAAAGATATGTTTGCTAAAGCATTGCCTGATTTTGAAAAAGCTTATTCGATAGATTCAACCAATGAAAATTTAAAAAGTATTTTAAAGATGACTTATGATATTGTAGGTCAACCTGAAAAAGCTAAAACTATAAATTAATAACAAAGTCCCGATTTTGAACATGCCCCAAAAAGTTAGACACTATTTGGGGCATTTTTATGAGAAAAAAAAGAAGTTTTACAGCAGAGTTTAAACTTGAACAAGTTTTAAAGTACACCAAGGATCATCAATCATATTGTTCTATTTCAAAAGAAATTGGTATTGACAAATCTGTAATTAGAAGATGGGTTGGTTTGTATAAATCCAAAGGGATTTTAGGTTTAGAAATCAATAAAAGCAAAACTATTTTTAGTTTCAATTTTAAGTATAAAGTTGTCAAATATATGCTCTCAAACAACTCATCACTCTTTGATGCTAGTTTAAAGTTTGGAGTTCCTATCTCATCTATTTTTCAATGGCAAAAAGATTTTAGTAATTTTGGAATAAAAGGATTATATCCTAAACCCAAAGGCAGACCAAAATCTATGAGCAATTTTAAACGAAAAAAACACAAATCTAACAAGCCATTAACAAGAGAAGAAGAACTTCTTTTAGAAAATGAAGCATTACGCTGTGAACTTGATGTTTTAAAAAAGTTGCAAGCCTTAATTCAAGCAGAAGAAAAAGCCAAAAAGCGCAAGTCATAATGGAATTAAGGCATAAATATGATTTAGAAGTACTTTTAAATCATACAAGTATGGCACGAAGTAGTTTTTATTACCATCAAAAACAAAATAAATTACCTGATAAATATAAAGTGATTAAAGAGTTAATAAAGTCAATTTATAACAGGCATAAAGGTTGCTATGGATATAGAAGAATAACAGCTGAGCTCCAAAATCAAGGCATCATAATCAATCATAAAACAGTTTTACGATTAATGAAATTATTAGGATTAAAAAGCATTATTAGACTAAAAAAGTACAAATCATACAGAGGCGAACAAGGAAAAGTTGTTGCGAATGTTTTAGAGCGAAATTTTCATGCAACAACGCCAAATCAGAAATGGGCAACCGATGTAACGGAGTTTAATGTCGCTGGAAATAAACTTTATTTGTCACCAATAATTGATTTATTTAACCAAGAAATAGTCAGCTATGAACTAACTGAAAGACCAGTATTTAATCAAGTAGTAATGATGCTAAAAAAAGCATTTAAAAAAATACCTAATAATACTAATCTCATTCTACATTCTGATCAAGGTTGGCAGTATCAAATGAAACAGTATCAAAATTTACTCAGAGAAAAAGGAATAAAACAAAGTATGTCAAGAAAAGGAAATTGT
>JBILST010000116.1:0-6996 GCA_044371865.1 Flavobacterium sp. | reverse complement strand
GTTTTCAATCGCATTTTCATATTTATCTTTATCCCAAATTTCGATGATATTGATAGCTGAATTCAATACAATATCTTTATCAATTTGAGCAAAAACCACTAAATCTTTTGGAATTAAAAGTCTTCCTGTTGCATCAATCTCTACCATTTTAACTCCAGCTGTAAATCTTCTAATAAAATCATTATTCTTTTTAACAAAACGATTTAGTTTATTGATTTTCAACATCATTTTATTCCATTCACTCATTGGAAACAACTCCAAACAAGGTTGAAAAACCGAACGTTTTAACACGAAACCTTCCTCTAAAGAACCCAATTGTTTCTTTAGTGAAGTAGGCAGCATCAGCCTTCCTTTGGCATCTACTTTACATTCATATGTCCCGATTAATGTTTTCAATTTTTATATCGATTAGAATAAGTACAAATTTAGAAAAATTTTACCACTTTTTACCACAAAATACCACTTTGTTAATAAGTTTTTAGATTTCAAAACCTAAATTTCCACTTTTAACAAAAGATTATTTGCAAAATCAAGAAATACGAAGAATCTCTACAAAAAAATCGAACATTAATATTTTGCATTTTTAAAGCAAAAAGCCCTCAAAATTGTTGATAACTAACCTTTTACACCTTCTAAAAGTTTAAAAATATCTGTGTTAAATTTTTCTTTTCATTCTTTAATAAAATAGTATATTTGTCAATCATTAGAACTAATACCTTAAGTGGATTTTATGTTAAGAAAAGAAAAAAAATACACCTACTTTGAAGCTGGCGAAGGAACCCCAATAATCATTCTTCATGGTTTAATGGGCGGTCTAAGTAATTTTGATGGTGTGGCAAATTTTTTCCCTCCAAAAGGATACAAAGTGGTGATACCAGAATTACCTATTTATACACAAAATATTTTAAAAACCAACGTTAAAGCCTTTTCAAAATTTGTTAAAGACTTTGTAGTTCACAAAGGATTTGACCAAGTAATTCTTGTTGGGAATTCGTTAGGCGGACACATTGGATTATATTTTACTAAAATGTATCCTGAACTTGTAAAAGCATTAGTAATTACAGGAAGTTCAGGTTTATATGAAAGCGGAATGGGCGAAAGTTACCCAAAACGTGGGGATTATGAATACATCAAAAAGAAAGCTCAAGATGTTTTTTACAATCCAGAAATAGCAACTAAAGAAATTGTTGACGAAGTTTTTGCAACGGTTAATGATAGAATCAAATTGATTAAAACCTTAACAATTGCAAAGAGTGCTATTCGTCATAACATGGCCAAAGATTTGCCAAAAATGACTACACCAACTTGTATTATTTGGGGTAAAAACGACAAAGTAACACCTCCAAATGTTGCCGAAGAGTTTGATAAATTATTACCTAATTCAGAGTTATTTTGGATTGATAAATGTGGACACGCTGCCATGATGGAGCATCCAGAAGAATTCAATCAAATTTTGTTTGATTGGCTACAAAAGAAGAATTTATAATAGTTCCCCTTTTTGGGGAATTTTATTTTATAGCATATGAAAATTAATACCGCCGAATTCGTAATTAGTAATTCAGAAGTAGATAAGTGTCCAAAAGATCGCTTACCTGAATACGCTTTTATCGGTCGTTCTAACGTGGGAAAATCGTCTTTGATCAACATGCTGACGAACCATAAAAATTTGGCAAAAACATCGTCAAAACCAGGGAAAACACAGTTAATTAACCACTTTAAAATCAACAATAATTGGTTTTTAGTGGATTTACCAGGTTATGGTTACGCACGTGTTTCCAAAAAAACCAAAGCCGTTTTTCAGCAATTTATCATGGATTATTTTGAGCAAAGAGAACAATTAATTTGCGCCTTTGTTTTAATTGACATACGATTAGAAGCTCAAAAAATTGATTTAGAATTCATGGAATATTTAGGTGAAAGCGAAATTCCGTTTGCGATAATTTTTACCAAATCAGATAAATTAGGAAAAAACAAAGTGAACAATCACGTGGAAGCTTATAAGAAACAATTGTTAGCAGGAGATTGGGCCGAAATGCCACCTTATTTTGTTACTTCATCTTTAGAAGCTATTGGCAGAGAAGGAATTTTACAATACATTGATCAAATTAATGAAGATATTTTTAAGAATGAAGGTTTTTAAGTTTTTAATATTATTACTATTGCTATCATCTTGTAACTTGCCAAAATACTATTTTAAAGATGATATTGGTACAACTGGTGTTAATTTTTCTGAAGGGAAATGGTTGTTAAATAGAATTGAAAGTTCTAAAAACACAGAAGACAGATTGACAGCAATTGCAACTGATTTTTTTACAAAGAAAACTTCAAATCGTTTTAATACAGTTTATTCAGCAAAGATTTTAGTTCCTCAAAAAAATAATTTTCCGCTTTCAACTGAGGATTTGAAACAAATTAAAATAGGTTCAAATTATGATTATTTTATCCAAATTAAATCAGGTAAATCAAAAAACGAATTAGGCACAATTGACACAACACCTTCAAAATTTAGCGCCAATTTATCAAACGAAGCATCTGTTCAAATGATAATTTACGATTTAAATACACAGCAAATCATCTATTCAAAAAATGCCATTGGGATAACTGGAAATCCTGATAATAATACTAGAGATGCTACTTTTTCTAAATCCTCTAATGACTTAACGATTGGATGTTTAAAGAAAATTTTAAAGGATTTAGATGAAAAATATTTACAATAAAAAACCACTAATTAATCCGTTAGTGGTTTTTTATATTAAGCTTTTAATTCCATTTTTTCAGCGAAGTAATCACAGAAATCGCGCATGGTATCCGACATTTTCTCATCGGCAGTAGCGCGTTGAAAAGTATCTGCCATTGCTACTAAAGTTTGATGAAAAAATTGTTTCATTTCATCTACAGGCATATCTTTTGTCCATAAATCAATACGAAGGGTTTCTTTTGCTTTGCTATCCCAAACTGACAACAACAATGCTTTAGCTTCTTCTTGCTCAATTCCGCCATCTTGTGCCGTCCATAATAACTTATCTGGAACATTATTCTCGTCTAAACCTACGGTGATTTTTATATCTGATGTTTTCATTTTAATTAAGGCTTTTTTGGTTTGTATTTTGAATTTTCAAAAATGGTTTTTGTGTCCATTGCTAACAATTGTTCTAAAGTTACATCATCATTATTTTCCATATAACTTCTTACAATTTGCCAACCCAACCATTGTCCCACTCTTCCTGGAGTTTGATTATCAATTTCTAAATAAAATTTCGTAAATGGTGCTGGTTTAATAAATCGTAATTCATTCTTTGGGTTTGAATCAAATAATAATTTATTCTCCACTAAATTACTCCACATATAATATTCGTTAGCTTGACAAAACTGCAATTGAGTTTCTGTATAGCCTATTTTATTAGCATCCGAATAAAAAGGAATTAATTTATCTTTTACATACAATTCTTTTCCATAATAAATCATGGCGGAAAGTAAAGTTCTATCAGAAGGTGGTGCTATTTTACCATAACAAAAAGTTGAAACTAAATTAGGTAAAATTTGATTTTCTTCTAATTCCATTTTTTTGTATTCTGGAAAATCCACATAAAAACGATGATCTTTCCCTAAATAACAATCTAAAGAAACCAAGGCTAATGTATCTACATAAAAGGCTTTTGCTTCGGTATCTACTTCACTAATTAAAGTAATTACACGAGGTGT
Organism: Flavobacterium sp.; assembly: GCA_044371865.1. Taxonomy (GTDB): domain Bacteria; phylum Bacteroidota; class Bacteroidia; order Flavobacteriales; family Flavobacteriaceae; genus Flavobacterium. Next base: position 3,294 of record JBILST010000116.1, on the reverse strand, counting down.
TTTATATTTTGGAAAATAGTACTGCACATAGGCAAACAATTTCTCCATATCGTTTTCAATTGGACCCAATGTTGGGTATTTGATTTGTACTTCTTTATACAATTCCTTTAACAATGGATTTTTAAGTTTGTTTACCCAAATAGAATCAGGATTTCCTTCCGGAAAAAAGAAAGGATATTGCGCTTTAATTGTTGGCAAATCTCCTGGTTTTGATTCATAAAAAATTTTATCAAAACGTTCCACTTTAAATTCGATTGGAATTTTAGCAACGGCTTCGTCTACTTGACTATCTTCTTTACATGAAAATAAAGTTATTAAAACAAGAACAAATAATAATTGTTTCATATAGCGTATTTTTTATATTTTTATCAAAACTAATTTGGTTTGCAAATATACAGTTATCGACTAATAAATTTTCATAAAAAAATGACAAATTCCAATACTTTTCAAGCAGAAAAAATAAATCAACATATCGTAAAATGGTTACTCGATTATGCTACTAACGCAAAAGTAAAGGGTTTTGTTGTGGGAATCTCTGGCGGAATCGATAGCGCCTTAACCTCAACCTTGTGTGCACAAACAGGCTTACCTACACTTTGTGTTGAAATGCCAATACATCAAGCAGAAAGCCATGTAAATAGAGCCAACGAACATATTGACCAACTAAAGAAACGTTTTCCGAATGTTTTTAACGAAAGAGCCGATTTAACTCCGGTTTTTGAAACGTTTAAAGCACAAGTTTCTACTTCAGAAAACGAAGTACTCTTAAACCTTTCTTTAGCAAATACCAGAGCGAGATTACGCATGACTACATTGTATTATTTTGCAGGAATTCATGGTTTGTTGGTTGCTGGAACTGGGAACAAAGTAGAAGATTTTGGCGTAGGTTTTTATACTAAATATGGCGATGGCGGCGTTGATATTAGTCCGATAGCAGATTTAGTAAAAAGTGAAGTTCGTTTATTAGCCGAATTTTTAGAAGTTCCAAGCAGCATTTTAAAAGCCAAACCCACTGATGGCTTATTTGGAGACGACCGAAGCGATGAAGATCAAATAGGCGCAAACTATGATGAATTAGAATGGGCGATGACTCAAATGGAAAACGGAAAAACTGTTGCCGATTTTTCAGGAAGAGAAGCCGTTGTTTTTTCAATTTTCAAAAGACTTAATTATATCAATCAACACAAAATGAAACCGATACCCGTTTGTGAAATTTCAAAAAAAACAAAATATTTATCTAATTAATTAACAAATATTTACTTTTTTTCGTAACTTTGAGTACATGTTATTAGTAACGTAATTTTAAAATTATGATTAAATTATGTATCGCAGATAGTTTTCCAGTTGTAACCGAAGGATTACAATCGTATTTTCAAGGTAACTCAAAAGCCGAAATTGTAGGAACTGCCAAAAACTTAGAATCACTTCTACAGTTTTTAGATAGCAGGAGATGTGATATTTTACTACTTGACGTAGAATTTGATGGCTTGTCAAGTATAAGAGACATAAAAAGCTTATTGAAAGATTTTACGGCTACCAAAATTATACTTTTTACAAACGTTTCTGAACAAATGTATGCTCCAACAGCTATAAAAGCTGGTGTTTCTGGCTATGTTTCTAAAAAAACAAGCTTAAAGGAATTAGAAGCTACTATCTTAAAAGTAGCCGAAGGAACTATTGTTTTTAGCGATACCGTTAAGAAAAGCATTGAAATGCTTAGTAAAGGAAAAAAATCGGAACGCTTATTTAAAAAATTATCAACGCGTGAAATTGAAGTACTTCGCTACCTGAATGATGGTAAAAAAAATAAAGAAGTTGCTCAAATTTTAGGCTTAGATGAGAAAACAATTAGCACCTATAAATTACGCTTATTAGCTAAACTAAATGTAACCAACTTAGTAGATTTACTAAAAAAAGCAAAAGATTTAGATATTATTTAATTGTATCTTGACAGAACTCTTCCCAGGTTTTTAGAAAAGATATGGGTTAGCCCCAAATAAGCCATTACCATTTCTAAAGTTTCTGAATTATCTGTTTGGGCTTCATTTGAAACGCTATTTTTTAAATCGTCGATAATATTATTGACTAAATACCATCGCAATGTAATGATTGTCTCGGTTACATATTGACTTATAGTAGCCTCTTTTTGTTTTACATAAATTTGTTGCACTTCCCAGTTATGCAATACTTCGCGTTCTTCATTCATAAGAACAGTAGTTACTTCTTGGGCTAATTCTTCAGGCAAATGCATTAAATATTTATCTAATTCAAAAGTTTCATTTTCGTTATAATATGCAATCAAATGATTAAATATGGATTTAAAAATGGGATTTGCTAATTCTACCTCATCCTCTTGCAAGCTCATATAAATGCGTTGATAGACTTTGTAAGTGTTGTGCTCAATTACATCAATAGCTTCTCCATCTTCATTTTGACCCAAAATTGTATCTTCGAATTCCACTTCTTTATCGCCATACAGCAATAAAATTTGAATTATTTTATGCTCTAATTCATATTGAATATCAACTTTAGTAGTAGGCTGAGAAACATCATTCTTTACTACTTCAAATGCCTTTTGCTCCTCTTTATATTGTTTGTTTGCTTCCGATAAATCTTTCTTAACTAATTGTGCTAAAGTGTTAAAAAGCACGTCTTCGGAAATGTCCATAATTCGAGAACACTCCTTAATATATACTTCACGTTTAATTCGGTCCGGAATTTTAGAAATACTTACCACCATATCACGAATTAAATCGGCCTTTTTAATCGGATCATTCTTAGCTTCTTGCATCAATAAAGACGCTTTGAACTGAATGAAATCTTTTGCATTCTCTTCGAAATATAACAACAAATCTTCGTACGATGTTTTTCGAGCAAAACTATCTGGATCATCGCCATCAGGAAACGTACATACTTTTACGTTCATTCCAGCTTCCAAAATCAAATCAATCCCACGAATCGAAGCACGAAGTCCGGCAGCATCACCATCAAAAAGCACTGTAATATTGGGTGTTAATCTATTGATTAAACGAATTTGATCAGGTGTTAAAGCCGTTCCAGAAGATGCAACAACATTTTCAATTCCGGCTTGATGCATTTGTATAACATCGGTATAACCTTCTACCAAAAAACAATTATTCAATTTAGCAATGGATTGCTTCGCATGAAAAATTCCGTATAAAACTTTACTTTTGTGGTAAATATCACTTTCGGGTGAATTGAGGTACTTTGCCGCTTTTTTATCATTGGTCAAAATACGACCTCCAAAACCCAACACACGCCCGCTCATACTTT
>JBILST010000115.1:0-7028 GCA_044371865.1 Flavobacterium sp. | reverse complement strand
AATAGAATCGGCTTTTTTGAAATTCACTTTGATACTTTTTAAATTTCCTTCCGATAAAGCTATCGTATTAACCAATTTATTAGGGGTCAATTTTTTTACAATGGTATCGGCGCCCGATATATAAAACACTTTTCCTTCTTTATTCGACGAGCTTCCGTAGAATAAAGTTGGACGAGGTAATTCTGAGGCAAATCTTGTTTTATTCGCTTTGTATTTTACCCAAGCTACATTTGCCGTATCATTCGCATAAAACACATGACCGTTTACACCAAATGGATTGGATGGACGCTTTACTTTCAAATACGATTGAGTTTTCCAGTTTCCAGAAAATTCGTGAGTAATAGAGCTACGAGAACTCGCCGATTCAGAAGTAATATTCACAAAACCAACTCCTTGACCACCAAATTTTTCTTGCAAATACGTTCTAAAATCTTTTACAATTAGATCACCATCCGTCATAGAATCACCAAAATAAGCGATGCGAACATTACCTTCTTTTTTGGTTTCTAGTTGGAAAAGCTTTTCAAAAAATGTTGCTAAATACTGATTTCCGGTATATTCTTCGAATGTTTCTGGCGGAAATTGAATTCCGTTTACCACTTTGTAATCGATAATGGTTTTAGCCATAGAATCTTCTACAACTTCGCCTTCATCTTCAGCAATAGCTTCTAAAAGCAAACTATCGACCACTACATTTTTAGAATTAAAAGTACTTTCGGTAAATAACTTTTTAGGTAAAAACGTTTTAAATGCCAAAAAAGACAACCCAGAAACGATTACCACTATTAAAGTTTGAAAAAAATATTTTGATGTATTCATTTATTTAATTCCAATAATAAAATCTAAAATCATAATCCTTTCGTTAGGAACACAGATTGAAGAAATTTTAATAATTATGAAAATTTTACGTTATTTAACCAACTTCATTTTTTAAAGAGACGCTTAACAGCGTGACAAACTAAATGCCACAAAACTCTTAACTCGTAACTTTAAACTCGCAACTCTTCTTACATTCTCTCAGGAACTTCAATTCCTAATAACTGAAATGCATTTTTTATAGTGTTTCCAACTGATTTTGACAATTGTACTCTAAACACTTTTTTATCGTGATTTTCTTCTCCTAAAATCGAAACCTGTTGATAGAATGAATTGAATTCTTTTACCAAATCATACGTATAATTCGCAATCAAAGCTGGACTATGATTGGCTGCCGCATTTTGAATTACTTCAGGGAATAATTGTACTTGTTTGATTAATTCTTTTTCTTTTTCGTGTAATTCTAATCCCGAAATGGAAATTGAAATATCAAAATCTGCTTTTCTCAAAATAGATTGAATACGAGCATAAGTGTACTGAATAAATGGTCCTGTATTTCCTGCAAAATCAACTGATTCTTCTGGATTGAACATCATTTGTTTTTTAGGATCAACCTTCAACATATAATATTTCAAAGCTCCTAAACCTATTGTTTTAAACAAAACCGCTTTTTCATCTTCAGAATAACCATCTAACTTTCCTAATTCTTCTGAAATAGTTTGCGCAGTTGTGGTCATTTCTGCCATTAAATCATCAGCATCAACAACTGTTCCTTCACGAGATTTCATTTTTCCTGAAGGTAATTCCACCATTCCATATGATAAATGATACAAGCTATCTGCCCAATCAAATCCTAATTTTTTCAAGATTAAGAATAACACTTTGAAGTGATAATCTTGTTCGTTTCCAACCGTATAAACCATTCCGCCTACGTCTGAAAAATCTTTCACACGTTGAATAGCCGTTCCAATATCTTGCGTCATGTAAACCGCTGTTCCGTCTGAACGAAGTACGATTTTTCTATCCAAACCATCAGCCGTTAAATCAATCCAAACAGAACCATCAGGATCTTTCTCAAAAATGCCTTTTTCTAAACCAAATTGCACTACTTCTTTTCCAAGCAAATAGGTATTTGATTCATAGTAATAGCTATCAAAATCAACGCCAAGGTTTTTATACGTTTGCTCAAAACCATCATACACCCATTGGTTCATGGTTTTCCAAAGTTCGATAACTTCTGGCTTTCCATTTTCCCAATCTAAAAGCATTTGTTGCGCTTCTAATATAGATGGTGCTAGTTTTTTTGCTTCGTCTTCGGTTTTACCTTGAGCGATTAATTCTGAAATTTCTTTTTTGTATTGCTTGTCGAATTCCACATAGAAATTCCCAACTAATTTATCCCCTTTTAATCCTGTTGATTCTGGCGTTTGTCCGTTTCCGAATTTCTGCCAAGCCAACATCGATTTACAGATGTGAATTCCTCTATCGTTGATGATTTGCGTTTTGTATACTTTTTTTCCAGAAGCTTTTAAAATCTCGGCAACTGAATAACCTAATAAGTTATTACGGATGTGACCTAAATGCAAAGGTTTATTGGTATTTGGCGAAGAATATTCCACCATTACCGCTTTTTCTCCTTCATTTGGAGCAACAAAACCAAAAGTTTCGTTGTTTTTAATTGTATTGAAAAATTCCACATAAAAAGCATCCGAAATCACAATGTTTAAAAATCCACCTACTACATTGAACTTAGAAACTTCATTTACGTTCGTTACTAAGTAATTTCCAATCTGATTTCCGATTTCAACTGGATTGCCTTTTAATGCTTTTACCAAAGGAAAAACTACCATAGTAATATCACCTTCAAACTCTTTCCTAGTAGCCTGAAATTCAACTTTTTCAATAGAAATATTGAACAATTCAAGAACTGCTTTTTGGATGTGTGTTGTTAATGTGTGATGTAATGTCATTTTTACCTAATTTTTAGAACGCGCAAAGGTAATAAATAGTAGTTAGTGATTAGTAAATAGTGATTAGTTTTTTTGAATTAAAAAAGCGTTCTGAAAATTTCAGAACGCTTTTTTAATAATAATCTTTTCTCTTGCTTCTTTTCTCTTATTCAAACTACCATCTAATAATCACACTTCCCCAAGTAAATCCAGAACCAAAAGCAGCTAAAACCACTAAATCACCAGATTTAATTTTACCTTGTTCCCAAGCTTCGGTTAAAGCAATTGGAATAGACGCTGCTGTTGTGTTTCCGTATTTTTGAATATTGTTGAATACTTGGTCATCCGTTAAACGAAATTTCTGTTGAATGAATTGCGAAATTCTCAAATTCGCTTGATGTGGCACCAACATATTAATATCCGAAACTTGTAAATTATTCGCTTGTAACCCTTCGTTAATGACTTCGCTAAAACGAACTACTGCATTTTTAAACACAAATTGTCCGTTCATGTATGGATAATAACTTTCATCATTTGGGTCGTTATCGGCTATAATGTCGGTCACCCAACGTTTTCCCATTCCTGGCGCAATTAAAGATAATTCTTCGGCATGTTGTCCTTCCGAATGTAAATGTGTAGATAAAATTCCTTTCGACAAATCTTCTTCTCTTGAAAGTACGGCTGCTCCTGCTCCATCACCAAAAATTACTGAAACTCCTCTTCCGCGAGTCGTCATATCTAAACCAGTTGAATGCAATTCAGAACCAATTACTAAAACGTTTTTATACATTCCGGTTTTGATGTATTGATCTGCAATTGAAATCGCATACACAAAACCCGAACATTGATTACGAACATCTAAAGCACCAACCGTTCTTAAACCTAAATCGCGTTGTACTAAAACACCTGGACCTGGAAAATAATAATCAGGACTCAAAGTAGCGAAAATAACAAAATCGATATCTTCATTTGCGACTCCTGAACGCTCAATAGCAATTTTAGCTGCTTTTACACCCATTGAAGTAGTTGTATCCTCACCTCTTATGATGTGGCGACGTTCTTGAATTCCGGTTCGCTCTTGAATCCATTCATCATTGGTGTCCATTTTTTTTGCCAAATCATCATTGGTAACAATATTATCTGGCACGTAATAGCCTAATCCTGATATTTTTGAGTGGTACATAATTTATTTCTTTAATTAAACTTAGCCTGCAAAAATACAAACTTTAAGCGTATTTATTGAGCTTATAAAAAAAGTCCAACTTAAAAATAAGTTGGACTTTTAATTTTTTTTATACTTTATGCTGTTTGATCATCCGTTTCTGCGTCAGGAGCATTTTTTGCTACAGAAGCAATTCCGTTGTCTCTAGAAGCGGTGCTTTCATACATTTCACTTGTTCCAATAATTTGACCATTAGTCGCTTTTAAATTGAAATAATACTTTCCATTTTTAGATTCCAAACGATCAAAACGAGCATCATCTTGCGAATTTTTTTTCACAGATTCTACACCATTTAAACAAGCTGCTTTAGTAGTGTAACCTTCACTACCAAGAATTTCTTGACCATTGCCAGCTTTTAAGCTAAATTGAAATTCACCGTTTTTTCTTGTAGAAATTACAAATTTTCCCATGTTTTAAAATTTTATTTTGAACTATTTCATTTACAAACGAATATAAAGTTACAAAAAAAATTAACATATAATTTAAAATTTCTAAATTCTAAAAAATTAATTTTAGACCATTAATATTCAAATCAACAATCATGAAAATAAGACTGCTTTCTTTTGTAGCGCTTTTAGGTACTTTTATGAGTACATCAGCACAAGAAAATGTAACCTATCAAAAACCTTCGCCCGAAATCTTAGCGTTAGCGGATTATGAAAGAGCCCCATCGGTAAGTATGGATACCAAAAAAGAATATATGCTTTTGAGTTATCGAAATACCTACAAAACTTTAGACGATTTAAATCAGGCAGAAATGAAATTAGGCGGATTGAGAATTAATCCTGTTACTAATATTTCAAGCACTGTAACGTACATCAACAACTTAAAAATTAGAAAAGTAAAAGATAAAGCCGAAATTCAAGTAAGCGGATTACCTGCAAATACTAGAATTACCAATGTTTCTTGGTCGCCAAACGAAAAGAAAATTGCTTTTACCAATACAACTAATCAAGGCGTGGAACTTTGGGTAATTGATGTAGCAACTGCTAACGCAAAAAAACTAACTTCTGATAATTTGAATGCCAATTTAGGAAGTCCGTTCAATTGGATGAAAGACAACGAAACACTCTTAGTTAAAGTGTTGCCTAAAAATCGTCCAGCCTTAATTGACAACAATAAAGATTTACCAAAAGGACCAACGGTTTCTTTAAGTGATGGGTCAAAATCACAAAATAGAACCTATCAAGATTTATTAAAAAACAAAACAGACGAAGTTAATTTTGATGCTTTAGTAACTTCAGAATTATATAAAGTTTCGCTTTCTGGAAATACTACTTTATTCAAAGGAGCTGACATATATGCTGGTGAGAGTTTTTCTCCAGATGGAAATTATTTAATGCTAACTACGATTCAGAAACCCTATTCATATATTGTTCCTATGAGCCGTTTTCCTCAAAAAACAACGATTTATGATGCGAATGGAAAAGAAGTAAAAGTGGTAAATGAAGTGCCATTAACTGAAATTATGCCAAAAGGATTTTCATCGGTACGAAAAGGAAAAAGAAGTATGGGTTGGAGAGCTGATAAACCAGCAACTTTATACTTTGTTGAAGCTTTAGATGGCGGAGATCAAGCAGTAAAAGTAGATTTTAGAGACGAAGTTTTCTTGTGGGAAGCACCTTTTACATCAAACCCAACTAGCTTAATAAAAACCCAACAACGCTATGGTGGAATCATGTGGGCAAACAACAATATTGCAATTGTAGCAGATTCTTGGTACGATACAAGAAACGCAAAAGCGTATTTGTTCAACCCATCCAATTTAGCAATAGCACCAAAAATTATTGAAGATAGAAATTCGCAAGACATCTATTCTGATCCAGGAAATTTCGAAATGAAAAAGAATGAATTTGGAAGATATGTAATTGCTATTGAAAACAACAAAGGGTATTTAATTGGAGATGGACATACTAAAGAAGGACAATTCCCATTCATTGATGAATTCGATTTCAATACGTTGAAAAAAACGCGTTTGTACACATCTAACATGAAAGATAAAAAAGAAGATTTATTATCGATTGAAGATTTCAAAAAAGGAGAAGTATTAGTAATGATTCAATCTAAAAACGAGTATCCAAATTACTATTTCAGAAACATCAAATCGAAAAACAAACTAACTCCAATTACTACTTTTAAGAACCCTTTTGAAAGTATTAAAAACGTTCATAAAGAAGTTATTAAATACAAAAGAAACGATGGTGTTGAACTTTCTGGAACTTTATATTTACCTGTGGGTTATGACAAATCGAAAAAAGAGAAATTACCTTTGCTAATTTGGGCTTATCCAGCAGAATACAAAGACAAAAATTCGGCAGGACAAAGTGACAAAAACCCTAACGAATTTACGTTTCCAAACTATGGTTCGTTTGTATATTGGGTAACCAAAGGGTATGCAGTTTTAGACGACGCTGCTTTCCCAATTATTGGTGAAGGCACTACAGAACCTAACGACACCTTTATTCCTCAATTGGTTGCCAATGCAGAAGCAGCAATTAATGCAGTTGACAAATTAGGATATATCAATCGTAAAAAAGTAGCCATTGGAGGTCACTCGTATGGCGCTTTTATGACAGCAAATTTATTAACACATTCTAATTTATTTGCTTGTGGAATTGCAAGAAGTGGAGCATACAACAGAACATTAACACCTTTCGGATTCCAAAGTGAGCAACGTAATTACTGGGATGTTCCTGGAGTTTACAACGGAATGTCGCCATTTATGAATGCAGAAAAAATGAAAACGCCATTGTTATTAGTTCATGGTGAAGCCGATAACAATCCGGGAACTTTCACTTTACAATCAGAACGTTATTTCCAAGCGTTAAAAGGATTAGGCGGCCCTGCAAGATTGGTGATTTTACCAAAAGAAAGTCACGGTTATGTTGCCAAAGAAAATATCTTACATTTATTATGGGAACAAGACCAATTCTTAGAAAAGTACTTAAAGAATTAAAAAAGAACATAGAATAAAGAAGATAGACCTTTGAATTGAAAGATTTGAAGGTCTATTTTATTTTACATCCCCCTAACCCCCTTCG
>JBILST010000114.1:0-7092 GCA_044371865.1 Flavobacterium sp. | reverse complement strand
TTTCCGTTCCCTTTCCAGGAAATTTATATAGCGCTTTCCGATGTGCTCAGTTTTTAAAAGCTAATTATCCCACTATTAAAATTGCAATGGGAGGTGGATTTCCTAATACTGAGTTACGTGAGTTAAAAGATAATCGCGTTTTTGAATTCTTCGATTTTATTACGTTAGATGATGGTGAATTACCAGTTGAATTGCTTCATAATTTTATTTATCATTCTGAACTTGTTTCAGAATCTGAATTTAAACGCACTTTTCTTCTAGAAAACAACCAAGTAGTTTATAAAAACAACTCTACACGTCACGATTACAAACAAGCTGAAGTGGGAACACCGGATTATTCAGATTTGTTGTTGGATAAATATATTTCGGTTATCGAAATCGCAAATCCAATGCACAGTTTGTGGAGTGATGGTCGTTGGAACAAACTCACCATGGCGCACGGTTGCTATTGGGGAAAATGTACGTTTTGTGATATTTCTTTAGATTACATAAAGTTATATGAACCCATTGCTGCCAAAATCTTGGTTGATCGAATGGAAGAATTAATCGCTCAAACGGGTGAAAACGGATTCCATTTTGTAGATGAAGCAGCACCACCAGCATTGATGCGGGAAGTTGCACTAGAAATCATCAAACGAAAAGTAGTAGTCACTTGGTGGACCAATATTCGTTTTGAAAAAAGTTTTACAGCCGATTTATGTTTGTTGTTAAAAGAATCGGGTTGTATTGCTGTTTCTGGTGGATTAGAAGTGGCTTCGGACAGACTTTTAGAGCTAATAAAAAAAGGAGTCACCGTTGAACAAGTAGCACAAGTAACAAGGAATTTTACCGAATCAGGAATAATGGTACATGCGTATTTGATGTACGGATATCCAACACAAACCATTCAAGAAACGGTAGATAGTTTGGAAATGGTACGTCAGTTATTTGAATTAGGTGTTTTGCAAAGTGGTTTTTGGCATCAATTTGCCATGACAGCACATTCGCCTGTTGGCATGTTTCCTGAAGAATTTGGAGTAATTCCAGAGCAAAATGAAATTACGTTTGCCAACAACGACATTAATTTTAAAGATAAAACCGGGATTAATCACGATAAGTTTAGTTTTGGATTAAAGAAATCATTATTCAATTACATGCACGGAATCTGTTTTGATTACAATTTGCAAGATTGGTTCGATTTTAAAATTCCGAATACTAAAATACCATCTGACTTTATTTATAATTGTCTAGAAAAAGAACAAAGTTTTACTTCGAAACCCAATGCTAAAATCGTTTGGATTGGAGGAAAGCCTCAAGTGGATATCTTTACCAAATCCAAAAAAGGAAATAGCTGGGAAATGATGAAATTAATATTTCATGATAAAACACAAACCTATGATATTTCCCTAAATGTAGAAGAAGGAAAATGGTTGGTAGAAACTTTAGAGAAACTTTCGGTTTATAAGGATAATAAAATCACCTTTACTCAATTGAAATCTGATTTTGAACAACAATTTGATGATTTCGAATTGTTTTGGTATTCAAAACAAATAGCCACTGTAAGAACATTTGGACTTTTGGTATTATAAATTCTAGTTAGTGTTATTAATTGATTTTATTTAAATACTTTGCTGATCTTCATTTTTCATATAATTGTTGGATTGGTTAAATTTATTTTGAAATAAAAAATGATTTTTATCATAATATTATTATATTTGTATATACAACAGAGTTTGATTACAAAGAAATTATATTCTGGCTAAACCAAAATACTATGAAAAAAATTGATTTTTTGTTATTTGTTTTTGCTCAATCAAAGGTAATTGATGTTGTTAGTTTGTCATTAATTTTCCCGTCTAACTTTAATTAAAATACTATTTGTGTGACTTCTGTCGATTTTATATAACAATTAATCTATCTAGAATAAATTTATCTTTTCAAAAAGATACTTTCATTTGAAATAATAGTGTTAACAGATGGCTTTGATGAAGTTTTGTATAGATTGAAAAGATCACATCTGGAGTAAACGTTAATTGATTTAGGAAAGGATTTATAAAATTATTGACAAATATTAATAGAAACAAATTCAAATATAATTTATAAACAGCAGTGTTTGCTTAACTTCAAATAAATTAACATAGTAAAAATATGAGTAAAAAAGTAAAGTTTTTTGTGGGAATAATTTTGATTTTAATAGCAGTTTATTTGGGATACAATTATATGTTGACAGCTGGAGCTAGAGATATTCAAACCGAAAAATCAGAATACAATACATCAGCAAATGATGTTTTTAATGAATTTTTAAATGATTTGGATAAAGCAACTGCTAAATATTTAAATAAAACAATCGAAATTACTGGAAATGTTACCAATGTAGGTGAAAATATAATTACCTTAGATAATAAAGTTTCTTGTCAATTACAAGTTGATGAAAAAGTTTCAATAGGAAGTAAAGTTAATATTAAAGGACGCGTAACAGGTTATGATGACCTTTTAGAAGAATTAAAATTAGATCAATGTTTAATCGTAAAATGAGAACAAGAAAAATGAAATTATCTAAAAATGTTTTTTTAGTATTTTTTCTATCTGTGTGTGGAATTTCCAGTGCACAAGATGATTTATTAAATGAATTAGATTCAGAGAATAAAGAAAAAAAAGAAATTGAAATTGCCGCTTTTAAAGGGATGCAAATTTCTACAATGCAATCAACAAAACTTGCAGCTAAAGGAGAGTGGTATTTTTTAGTATCACACAGATTTGGTGACTTAACTGACGGAACGGAAAATTTCTTCGGTTTAGATAATGCACTGACCAAAATTGGAGGTTTGTATGGGGCTACAGATTGGTTAACTTTGGGTTTTTCTCGCCATACCTTGAATAAAACCTATGAATTAACAGCAAAATATAAGTTTGCTGATCAAGAAGTTAATGGTTTTCCTGTAACCATTGTTGGTTATAATACTATGGATATTAATTCTAAATTAAGTAAAGATGAGTTTCCTGAATTAAAGTCTTCAAGTAGATTTGCCTTTAGCACACAGTTACCAATATCAAGAAAATTTTCTAATAGTTTTTCTCTGGAATTAAATCCAATTTATATTCATAAGAATCTATACGAGCCTTTGTTTGAAGAAAAAGATAATTTTTTAATGGCCTTTGGTGGTCGTTACAAATTGTCTAAAAGAATTAGTTTGAATATGGAATATGCTGCTCGATTGAATGCGAGAGAAACAAGTTTTTATCATAATCCTCTAACTATAGGTATGGATATTGAAACCGGTGGTCATATATTTCAAATGGTTTTCTCTAATAGTCAAGCAATGAATGACGTTAGTTATTTTACAAATGCCACTGGTATTACTGAAGGAAAAGGAATTTATTTTGGGTTTAACATGTATAGAGTATTTTAAATATGAAAACAATAAAAATTATAATTGTATTGATGATCGCTTGTTTTATAGCGTATTCATGTGAATCTTCAACGTATGAAGAAATTGCTGGAGAGGTTGCAAATCCAACGTATACATCCAATGTTAAATCTATTATCGACAACAATTGTTTGTCTTGCCATAGCGCTGTAGGTGGTGAATACCCTACAATGGAAACCTATGCGCAAGTTAAAGATGCTGCAGAAAACGGTAATATGATTTGTAGAATTGACGATCAATCTTGCGGAACAGTTATGCCACAATCAGGTAGAATGCCACAGGTAAAAATTAATATTATAAAAGAGTGGGTGGCAAATGGTTGTCCTAACTAAAAAACAATTACTATGATAAGATTTAGTGTATTATTTATTTGTATGTTTTTCTCTTCTTTAGTGTTTTCACAAAAGATGATGACTCGTTCAGGAGAAATAAAATTTGAAGCATCAATGCCTGCTTTTGAAGAAGTTGCCGCAAAAAACAATAGTGTTTCTTGTATTTTTGATAAATCAAATGGAGATATTGCTGTTTTGGCTTTGGTGAAAGCGTTCCGATTTAAAGTGCCTTTAATGGAAGAACACTTTAATGAAAATTATATTGAAAGTGATAAATTTCCTAAAGCTACTTTCAAAGGAAAAGTAACAAATTTTGATGCGGCAAAAGTAGCATCAGGTAAAGCAACTTTTGATGTTGAAGGTGATTTGACTTTACATGGTGTTACCAAAAAAATCAAAACTAAAATTACATTCATACAATCTGGTGATAAACTAATTGCAACTTGTAGTTTTAAAGTAAAACCGGCAGATTTCAATATTAAAATACCTTCGGTGGTTAAAAGTAAAATTGCAGAATCTGTTGAAATTGATTTAAATTTCAGCTTAGAAAAGAAAGTATAGATTTTTTTCTACATGATAAAAAAGCTCTAACTATAAAAAAGTTAGAGCTTTTTTGTTTTTAAACTATACTTAATTTCCAAATTTCTGATAATTATCATTTATGAGAACGATTTCTTTTTGTAAGTTTACATCAACTAAAACAAACTCATATGGATGTCAATTATAAACTTTTAGTAAATAATACAACTTCGTTTGAAGTTACTGAAAGTGATAGCACGAAATTAGATGCTGTTAAGGTAGCTGAAGCTAATTTTCATATACTTAAAGACAGTAAACCTTACAAAGCTGAAATTGTATCAGCAGATTTTATTTCCAAAAAATATACTGTTAAAGTAAATAATAATTCATACGAAGTTACTATTTCGAATGCTTTAGATGAATTAATTAAAAACATGGGAATACAACGGGGAAGAACCAAAATAGTTAATGCTATTAAAGCACCAATGCCTGGTTTAATTCTTGAAATCAGCGTTGAAGTTGGTCAAACCGTTAAAGAAAATGATCCTTTATTAATCCTTGAAGCTATGAAAATGGAAAATAGTTTCCTTTCACCGCGTGATGGTGTTATTAAATCTATTGCGGTTGAAAAAGGAAACGCGGTAGACAAAGGACAATTATTAGTTGAATTTGAATAAAAAGTTTAAAGTTTTCAGGTTTAAAGTTTCAAGTTATGGTTTTCAATTTTATATAAAGACTCATTTTAACTTTGAATACAAACTTTTTCAACCTGAAACCTGAAACGTGAAACAAAAATCAAGATGAAAGAAATTAAAAAAATATTAGTTGCCAATCGCGGTGAAATTGCTATTAGAGTAATGAAAACAGCAAAGAAAATGGGCATTAAAACCGTAGCTGTTTTTTCAACTGCCGATAGAAATGCACTTCACGTAAAATATGCTGACGAAGCAGTTTGCATTGGTGAAGCAGCTTCAAGTCAATCGTATTTACGTGGCGATAAAATTATCGAAGTTTGTAAAGATTTAGGTGTTGATGCGGTTCATCCAGGTTATGGATTTTTAAGTGAAAATTCATCTTTCGCAGAAGCATGTGAAAAAAACAACATCATTTTCATTGGACCAAAATCCAAAGCCATTGAAATGATGGGAAGTAAATTAGCGGCCAAAGAAGCGGTGATGAAATATGATATTCCCATGGTTCCTGGAGTAGATCATGCAATTATTGATGTAGAAGAAGCTAAAAAAACAGCAAAAGCGGTTGGTTTTCCAATTTTGATAAAAGCATCTGCTGGTGGTGGTGGAAAAGGAATGCGTGTGGTTGAAAAAGAAGAAGATTTTGAATCACAAATGAATCGTGCAATCAGTGAAGCAACTTCTGCTTTTGGGGATGGTTCTGTTTTTATTGAAAAATATGTAACCAAACCAAGACATATCGAAATCCAAATTATGGCCGATAGTCATGGGAATGTTTTATATGTTTTTGAAAGAGAATGTAGTATTCAACGTCGTCATCAAAAAGTGGTGGAAGAAGCGCCTTCGTGTATTTTAACTCCTGAAAAACGTAAAGAAATGGGCGAAGCTGCTGTTAAAGTAGCTCGCGCTTGTGATTATCTTGGCGCTGGAACAGTTGAGTTTTTAATGGATGCAGATCATAATTTCTACTTTTTAGAAATGAATACACGTTTGCAAGTAGAACATCCAGTTACCGAAATGATATCGGGATTAGATTTGGTAGAATTGCAAATTCGTGTGGCTCGTGGTGAAGCTTTACAGATTAAACAAGAAGATTTAAAAATTCATGGTCACGCTATGGAACTTCGTGTATATGCTGAAGATTCTATGAATGATTTCTTACCAAATGTTGGGTTTTTAAGTACGTATAAATTACCTGAAGGCGAAGGAATTCGTGTGGATAACGGTATTGAAGAAGGAATGGATGTGCCAATTTATTACGATCCAATGCTTTCCAAATTAGTAACTTACGGAAAAACTCGCGAAGAGTCTATCGAATTAATGATAAAAGCTATCGATAATTATCATGTAGAAGGCGTAGCTACTACTTTACCTTTTGGAAAGTTTGTAATGGAGCACGAAGCATTTCGTTCAGGCGATTTTGATACCGGTTTTGTGAAAGCTTATTATGATGCAGAAAAACTAAAATCAAAATTAGATACTGAAGCTGAAATTGCTGCAATGGTAGCTTTAAAGCAATATTTGGAAGATCAAAAAGTATTACGATTACCTAATTAATTGGCACATCGACAAATTGTCTAATTGACTCATTGAAAGAAAATGGAAGATAAAATAAAAATATTGAACGATAAAATTGCCTTAGCTAAATTAGGTGGAGGCGAAAACCGAATAGCATCACATCACGCAAAAAAGAAATTAACAGCTCGAGAACGAGTAGAATATCTTTTAGATGAAGGTTCTTTCGAAGAAATTGGGATGTTAGTAACACACAGAACTACTGATTTCGGAATGGAAAAAGAAATCTATTACGGAGATGGAGTAGTAACAGGTTATGGAACAATAAATGGAAGAGTTGTGTATGTTTTTGCACAAGATTTTACAGTTTTTGGAGGTTCGTTATCTGAAACACATGCTGAAAAAATTTGTAAGGTAATGGACATGGCCTTGAAAAGTGGTGCACCTATGATTGGATTAAACGATTCTGGTGGGGCGCGTATTCAAGAAGGTGTTCGTTCATTAGGTGGTTATGCTGATATTTTCTACAGAAATGTACAATCATCTGGAGTTATTCCACAAATTTCTGCTATACTCGGACCTTGTGCGGGTGGAGCTGTTTATTCACCAGCAATGACCGATTTTACC
>JBILST010000113.1:0-7105 GCA_044371865.1 Flavobacterium sp. | reverse complement strand
TATCTGATGTGTATTGAATAGAAATATAATTGTGAGCTGGATTAGTAAAATAAAAATCAGAAAAATCCATAAAATCATTTTGACTCATTGTACAATTACTTCCCACTACGTAGGATATATATCGCGTAACAGACATACCATTCGCATAGGCAAATTTAACAGCATAATTAATTGTTGTGCCATTTGTTTGCCCCGTAATTGTATGAGTAAAAATATTGCCCGAGACATTTGACATTGAGGTTTCAGAAAATGGTGATTGTTTCCATAAATAAGCCACTACTCCTATTTTATCCGTATCTAATAATTCAAACGTAATTTTAACAGAAGTTCCTATCGTTTCAAAAGCATAATTGTATCCTGTTGTAAACGTACCTTGAGAAGCAACAGTGTCTGTCCCAGAACAACCTATAACCCCTGTAGTTGTTGCGTTTAACACAATCGAATTATTAGTTGCATTGTTTCCTGAAATATCACTTGCTGCTACAGAAAAAGTATAATTTGTATTTGAGTTTAAGCCTGAAATAACCAATGACTTTTGAACACCCGATGTCCCTGCAGAAGTAATTGTTGTACTTCCATAAGTAACATTATAAACAATGTTTCCAGAATTATCCGTTGCATTTAACAATAATTCTACAGAAGAGCTTGTTACATTTCCAACTGTCGCTGTAAAATTAATTGGAATTTGAGTATCTACTTGCACATTTTGATACACTCTCACATAATCAATTACCATTGAACTTTCGGTATAACCAGGATCGATAGTTCCTGCAATTCCGCCCATTGCAATATTTAATAAAAGATATTGTTCTAAATCGAAAGGCCAATTGCTTGGTGTTTTTACAGCAGGATTGTAAGTATAAAAGGCTACGCCATCTAATAAAAACGTAATTTGATACGGAGACCAATTCATGGAATACACATGGTAATCAGTTCCTAAATTATTGGCTATTGCCCCTCCAATATTAGTTGTATTTCCAAAAGAAGAAGGAGTATGCAGTGCACTTTGCACATAATTAGTAGGTTGAGAAGGTGTAATTCCGTGTTCCATAATATCAATTTCACCACAAGCTGGCCAATTGGTAGTACCGAAAGCAGCATCAAAAAAACCACCATCTTCATTTACGTTTTTACCAAGCATCCAAATGGCAGGCCAAGTTCCGGATTGTATAGGTAATTTAGCTCTAACATCTACTCTTCCATACTTAAATGCAAATTTTGAATTTAAACGAGCTGATGTATATTGTTTCGTAAACCCCTGACTTGTATAAGGTTCTTTTTTGGCTACAATATTTAAAAAACCACCATTTACAAACGAATTGGTTAATTCATCCGTGTAATGTTGCACTTCTCCATTGAACCAACTTCCACCAGCAGGCAATTGAGTTTGGTGAAACCAGTTGGTTGCATTCACCGCTCCGTTTACATCAAATTCATCAGACCATACCAAATCGTTATAAACAACATCAACCTGAGCAAAACTCGTGTTGACGAATAACAACAACAACAGTATTCTTTTTATATTATTTCTCATTATACTTTACTTTCTCGTTTTTATCCCAAATGCCCCAATAAGCACCCACTTCTCCTTCAGCCCCCACTTTCCATGATTCATCAAAAGACGAAAAGTAGAAAATATCTATATTGGATTGTTTAGACCAAAGTTGGGTATTGATGAAATATTTCATTGCGTTTTCTTTGGATGGATGCGAATCTTTAAAACTTTCGCCTTGACTAGGCCAACCCGTTTCTGTTATAATTACTTTTTTCCCATTAGCTGCGCTTTTAGCTTGATAATACATGCTTTTCATATGTGCCAAAGCATGTTCTTGATTGGAACCTTCCCAATACGGATAACAATTGGTTAAAATCACATCGCAAGCTTCTGTTATTCTTGGTTTAATTGTGAATTCATAATAGGCATCTACATAACCCACAGGAATATGAGATGGAATTTCATTTTTTACTTTTGCAATATATTCTAACAATTCGTCTTCCGATAAATCTTTGCGATACATGACTTCGTTACCTACAGCAGCAATATCTACAAAGCCCTCTTTTGCCAACTGAATTAAAGCTTCGATTTCTTTTTCGTTCTTTTCGGGATCGTCGCCTAGCCAAGCACCTACAAGCGTTTTCATGCCTAACTCGCGAGCAATTTTAGGAATAAATTCATTTCCTTCAATGCAAGAGAAAGAGCGAACCCATTTGGTATAAGGTGCCATGATTTCAAGTCTTCTTCGCACTTGTTCTTCTGAAATTATATCGCCAGGTTTTTGACCGTCTTCATACATACTAAAGCAAAGTCCGTGCATTCCATCTGCTAAAGTTTTTAAAAATAAAGCGCTTAAATCAGATTTGGAATTTAAAAAATCAAACCCTTCAAAACTATCAAGAGTACTGAAGTTATCTTCATTATTAAAGTCAGAGAGATGAAAATTAAAGGTTGATCTATTTGACATTATGAAATTGTTTTAATTGAATCTAATTTTTCGGCTCTTTTTAGTTCTAATTCTTTTTTAATTTCAGCAACTTTATCTTCGTTTAGTTCATAATTCCACATCACCCATACAGCTAAAGCTGCCGTTAAACAAGGGATAATTATATCTGCTATTCGCAATTGATTCATGGTCTCAAAAGATTGCGTTGCGTTACCCGCATCAAAACCTACCATCGACAAAACCAAACCTCCTAATGCTAATGCAATCGATTGGCCTATTTTAACCATCCACCAATAAACCGCTCCAAAAGTACCTTCACGTCTTGGCAATCCATTTTTAAGTTCGTCTAAATCACACACATCTGCCGTCATACTCATCATTAACGTGAACAATCCTCCTAAACCAAATGCCATAAACGGAATAGGCAACAATAAAATTAATGGCATTTCAATAGAAAATTTCACTACCCCAATTTGTAACACAACATCGTTAAAAAGTACGGCTGTATTTTCATCAACGACCACAAAACCCCACCATTTTAGACTGTAACCAATAATTGATAAAATGGTAGAAATAATAAAGGCATTTCGTTTTCCGTATTTATTAGCTAACCACGAAACAATTGGAATAATTAACACAGCGGTTAGAAATGCTCCTAGAATAGAAAATATTGCAGGAACTGTACCTGCCATTTCATAACTACCTTTATACATGTAAAAAACAATAATAAAATAACTAAACGAAGCCACCATTTGAAAACCATTGAATACTAAAAAAGTAGCCCCACACAAACGCATAAATGGATTGTTTTTGGTCATGTTTTTCATGGTTTCCCATAAAATTTTCATGTTTTTTGTTAAATCCTTCATTGTTAAATTGGCTTTACTGTCTGCATCAGAAACATCTAATTCTTTACAAAATAAAGCAGGTAAAATTCCAAAAATTAAACAAGCGAATCCTACAAAAAAAGATAGTGTACGTACTCCATCGGCTTTATTTTCAAACAAATCTTTATTATCAATTATAACCCAAAACAAAGGGACAATCATCCAAGAAATTTGCCCGACACTATTTGCAATGCCCATTAATCTTGTTCGTTCTTTAGTATCGGTAGTCATTTCATAGCCCATTCCAATCAAAGGCGTTGAAAAAACGGTGTTCGCAAAAATGAATAATATGGAAAATAGTAAAAAATACCAAAAATTGTACGTTGCTCCATTATCTTCCCACATTTGCCATTGTACCACAAATAAAATTGAAGCTAAAATAGCGCCTAAAAATATATAAGGTCTTCTTCTACCCCATTTGGATGTAGTATTATCTGTGATAAACCCCATAATTGGATCGGAAAGTGCATCAAAAAACCTTGGAATTGCAGACAATAATCCAGCAATAGCAGGTTCTATTCCAAAGGCTGTAATTAAAAAAACAGAGAATACTCCTAATGCCCCAGGAAATAAATTATTCACTAAATGCCCTGCTCCAAAAGCTGCTTTTTGAACAAGAGGAACTTTTGTTACTGTGTTTTCGTTATTTTGTACCATATTTTTATTTTTTTATTACCACTGTCTGCAAAGCTTTTGCAGCAATAGAAATGATTTGTACTGTATTATCTAATTTTATTTCAATAGTATACATTTCATTAGTAGGATTAAAAA
Organism: Flavobacterium sp.; assembly: GCA_044371865.1. GTDB lineage: Bacteria > Bacteroidota > Bacteroidia > Flavobacteriales > Flavobacteriaceae > Flavobacterium. The sequence continues at coordinate 3,006 of JBILST010000113.1, read as the reverse complement.
GGGCAATTGCAATTGATTTATCTATATTTTGAACGGCGGTAACTTTCAGTTGTTTATTATTTACTTCACAACCAATTTTAACAGCTCCTGGTCGCATAAACTTGCTAAAATGAGACATCACGTAATACAATGGGGTATAGTACACTTTGTCATTTTCTGGATTAACTATAACAGGCGCTACACACCAGTTTTTGAACCAATTTGGACCACCTTGTCTATCTAAAACCATATTCCAATCTACCCAACCATCTACTTGATTATTTAAACAACCAATAATGTCTTCTGCATAACGATTCACTGGTGCATATTTTGGATGTAAATATTTGTCTTTTTCACTAGCCCAATCCCAGCCCCAATCGGTAGCTTCTTTTTTCCAATACCAAGTATCATCTTGCCAATGCGGAATTTCAGAATCTACACAAGCTTCGGTTTGAATTAAATATTTGTTTGGAGCTTTATTATGTGCATATTGTAAAGCCTCTGGAAAAACTTCGTACGTACTTTCGTACCAATGAATAGCGGTTCCTGCAAAATATTTTGAAGTTTTCTCATCTTTATACATTGCATCCGCCCATTCTTGCAAACCGGCTCGGTTTTGATCGTAACCTAATATTTTAATATCTTTCCATCCGTCGTTTTCTAATTTAGGACCTAAGTGATTTTGAACAAAATCGGTCATTTCTTTCGGAGAAAACAAAGTACTTTCCCAGTTATTACCATTTCCATGTGGTTCATTAATAACCGTAACTCCCCAAATATCAATTCCTTCTTTTTGATATGCTTGTAAATATTTAGAAAAATACAAGGCAAAAGTGTCGTTATATTCTGGTAGTAATTTTCCACCAACATAACTTTTATTATCTTTCATCCAAGGCGGACAAGACCAAGGCGAAGCAATGATGTTAAATCCTTCTTTAGAAATGGCTTTCGCATCTAAAATCATTGGAATAATATCTGCTTTATCATCTTCAATAGTAAAGTGTTCTAAGGCTAAATCATTATCAACTTTTGCATAAGTGTAATTCTTTAAAGAAAAATCGCAAGAGGCAATAGTGGTTCGAGTTAATGAATAATTGGCACCCGTTTCACTAAAATAAGCTTTCAAAACTTTTTCTCTATTTTCTTTACTTAACTTATTCAATAAATAAGCAGAAGCTTCCGTAAAAGAACCACCAAATCCTGTTATCGTTTGAAATTTTTCATTTGGATTAATAGAAATTACAGCCTTATTTTCTGTTGTAGAAAATTGGTTTATATTTTTTAATGTATTTCCGCTTTCAGAAGTTTCATACACTGTTACTTCAAATGCATTAGTTACTCCTTTACAATTTATCATTGACACAAAAATTAAAAAACTTAATATGTTATATATAACTTTCATTTTACCCTTTTTTTGGTGGTGCAAACACAGTTTGCATCAATAACTGTTTATTTCCTGAGTATGTTTTCTCAATTTCATTGCCGTCTCTCTTTAAGTTGGAAAACACGTTTTCATCAACATTATCCCAAAGAGTATACTTTGCTTTTCCATCTACTGTGAAAATACCAAAATGATTTTCTGATCCTAAAGGATTATTACTGTCTTTCCAAGGTTCATCAAAAGCTTCAAAGAAAAAACAAGAAATTCCTTCTTGGTTAGACCACTCTCTCATAGCTTTGTAATATATGGCTTGTTTGTATTCGTCAGATGCTCTAGAACCTTCCTTTCCATAAAAACCATCTGAACTAGAAGCCCAGCCTGTTTCACCAATATGGATAGGCTTACTTGGATTTATACTTCGAACATAATTTTTTACGGTTGTATATTGCATTTTTGCGAAAGCAATAGAACGTTGCATTGCATTAGTTACTTGCTCTTGTTCCGTCAGATGATTTTCATCAGGGGGAACGTTCCAAAAACTTGGGTTATAATGGGTGTTGTGATAAGGATACGTATGCATAGAAACATAATCAACCGCATTAATTAAATCTTCTAAATCTTTTGTTTTGTAACTATCATCTCCACCACCCCATGAAGCAAAATCATCTGAAGAAGTAATCCATAAATCATTTGATAATTTAGATTCTTTTTTTAATTGTTGTAAGTGATTAACCCACTTTAAAATAACATTTGGTTGCACATAATATGATGTAGCCCATTTTACCATTGCTTCGTTTCCAACTGCAATGACTTTTACAATATCTGGATATAAATTTGCTAATCGAACCGCTTCGTTAATTTCTATTGCATTTCTCTGACTTTCTAAATTATGGTCAGGTGTTACTTCTGTCCATGCATATTTACAATCAATCCATGCCCCAAGCATAACATACATTTCAAAATTTGGGTTTTCAATTTTTAGCTCTCTTATGGCTTTTAAAACATTTGAAGCGTGCGCCAAATGAACATTATATGTACGAACGACTTTAATATTCATCGCAGCTAAAATCAACAAATCTTCTTTCAGTTGTTTAACTGTTGGCTGAATATTTCTACTATTCTCTCTATAACCACCATAACAAATGGCTAAATAATTAGAGTTCCCTAAGATATCTTTTGCAGTCACTTTGTTGTTTTTTTGGGTACTACCTATATAAAACCCTTGCTTACATGAAATAACAATAAATGCAATTGCCAATAATGCAAAACATTTAAAAGTTGATTCGATGTAAACATTCCATTTCATATGTGTAAAATTTTATTTATTAGCATTCATAGACGCTATCACCTTATTATTCAATAGTCTTTGCTTATACAAATTAGTTGCTACTAGTAGTATATCATTATTTTAATTCATCTGCTAAAACACTTACAGTAATTTGAAGAAGCTCACCGGTTCTTTCAAAAACTTTTAAACTAGTTTGACTATCTAATTTCAAGGCGTCAAACTTTTGACTATGATTATCTCTATAAATTACTTCTATTCCTTTGTGATTGGAAATTTTATAAACGATTGGAATTTGACAATACGTAAAACATAGTGAATTCGCATTTAATTGAATTGAATTATGATTAAAATTGATGTC
>JBILST010000112.1:0-7289 GCA_044371865.1 Flavobacterium sp. | reverse complement strand
ATTAGATGAAAACACTACACTACCTGTTATTTCAGCAGGTGGAGTAGGAAGTAAGGCAGATTTAGATAAAATGTTAAGCTATGGAGCGGTTGGTGTTTCTGTAGGAAGCCCATTTATTGCCTCAAATGAAGCTGGTGTTTCTCAAGAATACAAACAAGCATGTGTAGATTATGGCGCGAAAGATATTGTAATGACAGAACGTATTTCTGGAACACCATGTACTGTCATTAATACGCCTTATGTTCAAAAAGTAGGAACTAAACAAACTTGGTTAGAAACTTTATTGAATAAAAACAAAAGTCTTAAAAAATGGGTCAAAATGATTCGTTTTTATATCGGAATGAAAGCTACAGAAAAAGCAGCCACTCAAGTAACCTATAAAACGGTTTGGGTAGCGGGACCAAGTATTGAGGATACAAAAGCTATTTTACCTGTTAAGGATATTGTGGCTAAATTGGTGAATTAGTTCATTAATGCTTATATTTGTATAAAATAATTCCTTTGAAAAAAGTCATTCATTGTTTCGCAACTATTTTATCCGTTTTTATATTCGGATTTTTGTTGTTGCATTGTAATGATTTTTCAACAGTTACTCATGTTACAGATAAGGAATTTTCCAGAGAACTTTCCATACATTTTAGTCAAGGTAAAAACGATATTAATCAGGAAGGAATACAAAAAGAGTCAATTTCATTAAAAAATAGTCAAAATTCGAACTCAAATGAAATTGTTAGAAAGCAAATCCCTTCTTTTTTATTACCGACTTCTTTGGTTCAATTAGAATTGTTTAATAAAAATAGTTTTGAAGTTTTTTTTGTAAATAAACATCTTCTTAATCTGTTTTTTAATACTTCAAGGATCATTTTTCCATCTCATTATTTTTGGTAAAATTTATTTTAAATCTAGTTAATCTCAAGTAAATTCAATATTTGAGACGTATTTTTATACACCTAATTTAAAATAAATTCAAAATGGATATTACCAACACTATAATAGGAATCGTATTTTTTTCATTAATTTTTATTCCTATTTTCATCATCAATAATAATGTGAGAAAGAGAAAAAATCAATTATTAAATACATTAAATGAATTATCATCTGACAAAAGCACAAAATTTTCAGATACTGATTTCTGGACAAATAATTCAGGGATAGGAATTAAAGGAGACATGTTAGCCTTCTTCAGAAAAGGAGAAGATACTCTGATTAACGAAGTTGTTAATCTAAAAGAAGTTAAAAAATGCTCGTTAGTTCAATTTGATAAACACGGAAACGTTCCAAAAAGCAATCACGAAATTAATAAATTGGCTTTGCATTTAACGTTGAGCAATCACAAAGAAATCCATTTGGTATTCTTCCATGCTGATGCAAAGAATTTCATCGTTGGTGAAGAACTTAGAATAGCTAAAAAATGGTTAGATGTTATTACGAGTAAAATCTAAAAGTAAAAAAGCCTCAGGAATGAGGCTTTTTTTATGAATTTCGTGAAGTAAACTTACTCAACTATAATTTCAAAAACTTTATCCCAATTTTTACCCGTTACAAAATACGTTTTTGTTGCTGGATTGTATGCAATTCCATTTAAAACATCTATCTCTGCATGCTTAGTTACCTTGTTTTTTAATTCGCTTAAATTGATAATCGCTTCAATAGAACCATTTTTGGGATTGATAATAGCAATAGCGTCTTTTTGATACACATTTGCCCAAATTTTTCCATTAACCCATTCTAATTCATTTACTTGTTCAATCTTAGAGCTATTGGTATATACACTAATATAATCTTCTACTTTTAAAGTTTCTGGATTTAAAATGTAGATTTTTTCAGTTCCATCACTCATGTATAGTTTTTCACCATCATTCGTAATTCCCCATCCGTCCATTTCGTAAGGAAATGTTTTTTCTAATTTGAAAGTTTTAGCATCATACACAAAGCCAGTTTTTTCTTTCCAAGTCAATTGATAGATTTTGTCTTTTAAAACGGTAATGCCTTCTCCAAAATACTTATCTTCTAATTTAATTTGTTCGGTTACTTTCCCGGTTTTATAATCGGTTTTTCTAAGAGTTGATTCTTTGTATTGTCCCGTTCCTTCTAATAAAACACCATTATAGAATTCAAAACCTTGGGTGTAAGCTTTGATATCGTGAGGGTATGTATTTGCTATTTTATAATTTAAAACTTTCGGTGCTTCACTTGCATAAATAGAAAATCCTGAAGTAATATCAATGTTTTGTCCTTCAAAATACACTAAAGCCTTAATCGTTTGGTTGCCTAATTTCTGATTGCTCAATGCAAAAGGCAATTTCTCGTTTCCTTTTACCGAACCAATTTTAACTTCGTTCATGTAGTAAACAACAGAATCTATTGTCTTGTTTTCTTTGTTTTGAAGTACTAAATCGATGCTGTTTTCTAGCTTAAGAATCGGTTTTATCGATGGATTTTCAATCGAAAATAAATTTTTTAATGCATTTTCATCTTCTTTACAAGACGTAGAAATTACACCTAATACAATGAAAGCGAATAGCTTAACTTTTAACATGGTTGAAATATTTAATAAGGTAAATATACAATGATTTTTTATACTCACAATTGCCTTGCAAAAATATAAAAAGGTTGTATATTTGCACCGGCAAGTCCTACACGACCAGCTCCTGCAGACTCCTCCAGGGTGGGAACACAGCAAAGGTATGTGGTTGTAGCGGTGCGATGTAGGTCGCTTGCCATTTTTATTTGCGAGGAACGAAGCAATCTTTTTTTACATTATTTATCTCCCTTTGCGGAGATTTTTTATTTTTACACCAATTCTAATTCCTATGCAAATCACTTGGCAAATAGTTCGCTTACAACTAAAAGAAACGTTTTCAATTAGTTATGGAAATTATACGTTTAGAGAAGCCTTAATTGTTTCGCTTTCCAAAAACGGAAAAACTGGCTATGGCGAATGCACAGCGATTGATTACTACGGAATTAACTTATCCGATTTCACTCAGAAATTAACGAAAATACAATTCCAAATCGAAAAACAATCCATAAACCATCCTTCCGAATTTTATGCTTTTTTAGAAAGTTTACAATTGCATTCTTTTTTGCGTTCGGCTTTAGATTGTGCGTATTGGGATTTATTTGGGAAGTTAGAAAATAAGAGTTTCTTAGAATTAAATTCGATTGAAGTAAAACAATTAACCGAATCTTCCATCACAATCAGTGTTGCGCCAATTGAAGAACAATTGCAAAAAATCGCAAAATCCGATTGGAATAAATTCAAAGTAAAATGGAATCATTACGATGAAAAAGCATTGGATTTATTGTTGAAAAGTGATAAACAAATCGCTTTAGATGCCAACGGAAGTTTCTCTATTTCCGAATGTCAGCAATTGGAAGAAAATCCTGCATCAGCTCAATTTACTTACATAGAACAACCGATGAAAACTGGAATTTCAAATTATTCCCATTTGAATGCTTCTAAATTTGCGAATTGGATGGCCGATGAAGATTGTCAAGAACAAACTAAACTTTCCGATTTAAAATCACATTATAAAACCATCAACATTAAATTAGTCAAAACAGGTGGATTAACTCCCGCTTTAGAACTAATTAAAGAAGCACGAGCCAACGATTTCAAAATCATGATAGGTTGCATGACCGAATCTACCGTCGGAATTTCAGCTGGTTCTGTTTTAGTTCCGTTAGTAGATTATGTAGATTTAGATGGCGCGAATTTAATTGCCAACGACATCGCTTATGGAAGCATCATCGAAAAAGGAAAAGTGTTGCTTTCGGATAAAGTTGGGTTAGGAATTTCTTTGAAATAATATAAAGCCGTATTTTCGCAGTATAATTCACATTAAAATGAGTAAAGTAGTATTAATTACAGGTGGTTCATCAGGAATTGGAAAATCAATTGGCGAGTATTTGCATCAAAAAGGTTTTGTTGTGTATGGTACGAGCCGAAATCCTGAAAAAATTACCAATTCGATATTTCCATTAGTAGCTTTGGATGTTCGCGATAAGCAAAGTATTGTAAATTGTTTAGCTGAAGTTATTCAAAAATCAGGACGATTGGATATCGTAATTAATAATGCTGGAGTGGGAATTACAGGACCAATTGAAGAAATTCCAACGGAAGAAATCCGAAATAATTTCGAGACGAATTTATTTGGTCCAATAGAAGTGATGAAAGCAGTTTTACCTCAAATGCGTGAACAAAAATCAGGTTTAATCATTAATATTACCTCGATTGCAGGTTATATGGGATTACCTTATCGAGGCATTTATTCCGCTTCAAAAGGCGCTTTGGAATTAATTACCGAAGCTTTACGAATGGAAGTAAAGTCATTCGGAATTCAAATTACAAATGTAGCTCCAGGCGATTTCGCTACAAACATTGCAGCTGGACGTTATCATGCACCAGTGGTGAAAGGTTCGGCTTACGAAGTTCCTTACGGAAACACCTTAAAAGAAATGGATTCGCACGTAGATAGCGGTAGCAATCCAAACGAAATGGCAGAAGCCATTTTTGCTATCATTCAAACTGATAAACCAAAAGTACATTATAAAGTTGGGGCTTTCATACAAAAGTTTTCTATTGTTTTAAAACGTATTTTGCCTGATACGGTGTATGAGAAAATGTTGATGAATCATTATAAGCTTTAGCAACATCAAAATTCAATATCAAGTTCAATATCAATTATTTAACAAAAGTATTTTATTTTTTAAATTGATTTTTGAAATTGTCATTGTCATTGCATTTGATTTCTTACTTTTGCATTTCAAAACAACACACAATACTTTAAAATTTAAAAAAGATGAAATTTTTTATTGACACGGCTAATTTAGAGCAAATTAAAGAAGCACAAGAATTAGGAATTTTAGATGGCGTTACTACAAACCCATCTTTAATGGCTAAAGAAGGCATTACAGGAAAAAACAATATCCTAAAACATTACGTAGACATTTGTAACATTGTGGATGGTGATGTAAGTGCAGAAGTAAATGCAATGGATTTAGAAGGTATGATTAGAGAAGGTGAGGAGTTAGCTGACTTACACGAACAAATTGTAGTGAAATTACCTATGACTAAAGAAGGTGTAAAAGCATGTAAATATTTCTCTGATAAAGGAATTAAAACCAATGTAACCTTAATTTTCTCTGCTGGACAAGCATTATTAGCTGCAAAAGCGGGAGCAACGTATTGTTCACCTTTCTTAGGTAGATTAGATGATGTTTCTACAGATGGTTTAAACTTAATTGATGAAATTCGTCAAATTTATGATAACTACGGATTCGAAACTCAAATTTTAGCAGCTTCTGTACGTCATACAATGCACGTAATTAACTGTGCTAAAATTGGTGCGGATGTTATGACAGGTCCTTTATCTTCAATTACTGGATTATTAAAACATCCATTAACAGATATCGGAATTGCTCAATTTATTGCAGATTACGAAAAAGGAAATAAATAATTTTCCTAAACTAGATAAAACAAAAAAGCGTTCTGATTAGAACGCTTTTTTTATGTTTAGTATTTTCTTATTTCAAATTCTGTTCAAAATTGACATCAAACAAGTTGGCAAAGCCATTTTTAATGGTGCCGTCTGCGTTTAAGATGATAATTCTGTGAATTTTAGTAATTACCCATTGTTTTCTAACGGATTCAAAATCAACTGCGTGTAGTTCTCTAATGCCTTCAAAATCATATTTTTTTAATGAATTTTGCCAATTGATAGCATTGTCGTTTACATTGACAGCAATAAAATCATATTCAGGGTATTTTACTTTTAAATCACTAATTTTCTTGTGTGATGCAATAAAATGAGATTCGGCATGACTCGTCCAAAAAAGTAAAATGGTAGGCTTATTAATAATTGTGTTAATGTCAATAGGTTGATTTTCAGAATCTACTAATTCAATACTTGGTAATCGATTGCCAACTTTTAAATTCTGAACAGAGTTATATATCTCGCTAATCTCTTTTTTGTTTTTTGAATCAGTTGTTAATTGTAAATAACGCTCAATAAATTTCTGATTGTTGTACATGTTTTGATCTTCTAGCAGGTACATCATTGCAACATTATTTAATACTACATTTTTTACTTTCTGATTTTTAATCAGAGTATCGGTAATATTTAGCTTTTCAATATTATTTTCTAACGAATTTTCATCTAAATCTAAATGATCTTTTTGCAAGGCAACATTATTAAGCATGACACTTACATACTTAATAAAAGGAGAATAGTTTGTTAAAAGTGCGTTTTCAAAATCAACATCTTCTCTATGTTCGTAATAATTAGAAGGTAATTTTGTTCTGATATTTTCTCCCGTTCTAAATTGATGTGCATATGGATAAATTTCTTTTTTTGTAATATGATGAAAATCAAGACATGCTTTTGCAACTAAATCAAAATTTTCGTCCCATCCAATTTCAGCTTTACGTTTAAGATAAAACGATTTACGGATGGCAAAACTTGAATCTATATTTTTAATAAAACTTTTAACGCCTTTATCAAAGTTATCATACATTAGAGAACGATCCGCTTCGTTCTTCAAATACAATTCCATTAAGAAATTATTTTTTTCATCACCACGACCGCAAAAAACAACTGAATTGTCAAAATCAAAAGTATTTACGCGAACCATTAAGCTATCATTTTTATCAAAATAAACATATTGATATTCAGGATTATGCTTAAAAGTATATAATCCAGGAGCTAACGAATCGAATTTGTGCATGAATCGATTGTTTTTATCCAGATAAATCGTGTCAATCACTTCATCATCTTTTAAAAATAGCACATATTTTTCTTGAGGATTCAATACTTCTCCTCCAAAATAAGCCACAAAATTATCTTCCTTAAAAACTTTTTTACAAGAAGTTAAAGAAGCAGAAAGGACAATAAATAGTGGTAAAAAGTATTTAAAGTGATTCTTAATCATTAAATTGATTATTAAATTCAAAACAAAAGTATTAGTTATAATCAAATTACCTTGTTAACATTCAGTTAAAATAAAAGCAATTTTTAATTATTAATAAAGCATTCAAAAATCTACTATTTTTAGTACTTTTGCAACAGTTTTATAAAAAAATACAAAAATGTTAACAGTTTCAAATTTATCGGTTCAATTTGGTAAACGAATTTTATTCGATGAAGTAAATACAACCTTCACACAAGGTAACTGCTACGGAATCATTGGAGCCAATGGTGCTGGGAAATCTACCTTTATGAAAATCATTGCAGGTGAAATGGATCCAACATCTGGTAGAGTTATTCTTGAACCAGGAAAACGTATGT
>JBILST010000111.1:0-7341 GCA_044371865.1 Flavobacterium sp. | reverse complement strand
CTGGAATTGGGTGGTCAGTTTGCACCGAAATCGATGGTCAATTTAGACTGGAAAGTGGTGGTCAATTTGACCGTTTTTTCCAGGAAAGAGAGTATCACAATATATCAATCAAAAACAACTTGATTTTTCAAATTTAGATTCTGGAATTTATTTGGTTAAAATTACCCTTACCCAATCGAATCAAACCACAACTCATAAAATCATTAAAAAATAGTAGTAAGTAGTTTTTTTAATCCTCATTTGAATTTTTCATTTGAGGATTTTTTTATTAAAATCAATTTTTTCTATCATTCAATAAGTTATAAAAATGTTAGCAATTCTTGTAAAAAGTAATTTATAACTTATCTTTGCCTTTAATTTAGACAAAATCAAAATAAGAAATGATTAAAGTATCTGATACAGCAAGTAAAAAAATCATCAGCATGATGCAAGAAGATGGTTTTGACGCGGCCAAAGATTACGTGCGAGTAGGCGTAAAAAGTGGTGGTTGCTCGGGTTTGTCTTATGAATTGAAATTTGACAACCAAATAGGTGAAAACGATAAAATATTTGAAGATAATAATGTAAAAATTGCCATTGAGAAAAAGAGTTTTCTTTATTTGGCAGGAACAATATTAGAATTTTCAGGTGGTTTAAACGGAAAAGGATTTGTTTTTAACAATCCAAATGCACAAAGAACGTGTGGATGTGGAGAGAGTTTCTCTCTATAAATCAAAAAATATGAGTAAATATACTGAGGACGACTTAAAAGTCGAATTAGAAAATAAAGAATACGAATACGGATTTTATACTGAATTGGACTCGGAAACCTTTCCTATTGGGTTAAATGAAGATATTGTTCGTGCGATTTCAAAGAAAAAAGAAGAGCCTGAATGGATGACCGAATGGCGTTTGGAAGCCTTCAGAGCTTGGCAAGAAATGATTGAGCCTGAATGGGCAAATGTGCATTACGAAAAACCAGATTTTCAAGCGATTTCGTATTATTCGGCACCTAAAAAAGCCGATCCGAATAAAAAATTAGAAGACGTTGATCCTGAACTTTTGGCGATGTACAAAAAGTTAGGAATTTCGGTGGATGAACAAAAGAAAATGAACAATGTAGCGATTGATATCGTGGTAGATTCTGTTTCTGTTGCAACGACTTTCAAGAAAACATTAAACGAAAAAGGTATTATTTTCTGTTCGATTTCGGAAGCTATTAAAGAACATCCAGAATTAGTTCGAAAATATTTAGGAACTATCGTTCCCCAGAAAGATAATTTTTATGCGGCTTTAAATTCTGCGGTTTTCTCTGACGGAAGTTTCTGTTACATTCCAAAAGGCGTTCGTTGTCCTATGGAATTATCAACCTATTTCCGTATCAATCAAGGTGGAACAGGTCAGTTTGAAAGAACATTATTAATTGCCGATGAAGGTAGTTATGTTTCGTATTTAGAAGGTTGTACCGCTCCAAGTCGTGATGAAAACCAATTGCATGCAGCCGTTGTGGAGTTAATCGCATTGGACGATGCTGAAATCAAATATTCAACGGTTCAAAACTGGTACCCTGGAAACAAAGAAGGAAAAGGTGGCGTTTATAACTTCGTAACCAAAAGAGGTTTGTGCGAGAAAAACGCTAAAATTTCATGGACACAAGTAGAAACGGGTTCTGCGGTAACATGGAAATATCCATCAGTTGTTTTAAAAGGTGATAATTCAATTGGTGAATTTTACTCAATCGCCGTTACTAATAATTTTCAACAAGCCGATACAGGAACGAAAATGATTCACTTGGGTAAAAACTCAAAGTCAACCATTATTTCTAAAGGAATTTCAGCTGGAAAATCACAAAATAGTTATAGAGGATTAGTACAAATAGGAGCAAGAGCTGAAAACGCGCGTAACTTCTCACAATGTGATTCGCTTTTAATGGGAAATAATTGTGGTGCACACACTTTTCCGTATATCGAAAGCAAAAATGCTTCGGCAAAAATTGAACACGAAGCTACGACTTCAAAAATTGGAGAAGACCAAGTGTTTTATTGCAACCAACGCGGAATTCCTACTGAAAAAGCAATTGCCTTAATCGTAAACGGTTTCAGTAAGGAAGTATTGAATAAATTACCAATGGAATTTGCTGTGGAAGCGCAGAAATTGTTGGAAATTTCGTTAGAAGGTTCAGTAGGATAGTTTTGTTTCAAGTTTCAGGTTTCAAGTTATACCTGAACATAAAAAACAATTATAATAGAATTTAAAAATAATTTAATATAAACGTTTCAAGAACTACATTTTATAAACTTGAAACTTTAAACCTGAAACTAAATAAAATGTTACAGATAAAAAACTTACACGCTTCGGTAGAAGACAAAGAAATATTAAAAGGAATCAACCTTGAAATTAAAGCAGGAGAAGTACATGCGATTATGGGACCAAATGGTGCTGGAAAATCAACATTATCTTCTATTATTGCTGGAAATGAAAATTATGAAGTTTCAGAAGGAGAAATCTTTTTAGACGGTGAAGAAATCTCAGAATTAGCACCAGAAGAAAGAGCGCATAAAGGGGTTTTCTTATCGTTCCAATACCCAGTGGAAATCCCTGGTGTTTCGGTAACGAATTTTATCAAAACCGCTATTAACGAAAAACGTAAAGCAAACAAGCAAGATGAAATGCCTGCGAACGAAATGCTGAAGTTAATTCGTGAAAAATCAGAATTATTGGAAATGGACAGAAAATTCTTGTCGCGTTCTCTAAATGAAGGTTTTTCGGGTGGTGAAAAGAAACGTAACGAGATTTTCCAAATGGCAATGTTAGAACCAAAAATCGCAATTTTGGACGAAACCGATTCAGGTTTGGATATCGATGCGTTACGAATTGTGGCTAATGGTGTGAACAAATTAAAAAACGAAAACAACGCTGTATTAGTGATTACGCATTACCAACGTTTGTTAGATTATATAGTTCCTGATTTTGTTCACGTTTTAATGGACGGAAAAATCGTAAAAACAGGCGGAGCAGATTTAGCTTTAGAACTAGAAGAAAAAGGATACGACTGGATTAAAAACGAGTTGGTTTAATTCGTTTCAGGTTTCAAGTTTCAGGTTTTTAGAACCTCATTTATACACGCCTCATTTAATTTTATATACACGCCATGGCAACAATTACAAAGTTTGAAGATTTAGAAATTTGGCAAGAAGCCAGAAAATTAGCAAAGGAAGTTTTTTTACTTTCAAAAGAAACTGATTTAAAAACCGATTTTAGATTTAAAGAACAAATAAAAGCATCTTCTGGTTCCGTTATGGACAATATTGCTGAAGGTTTTGAAAGAGATGGAAATTTGGAATTTCGCCAATTTTTATCTGTAGCAAAAGGTTCGGCAGGAGAAACCAGATCTCAAATTTATAGACTGTATGATTGCGAATATATTTCGGAAGAACAGTTTAAAGATTTGAAAAATAAATATGAAAACTTAAGCGGTAAAATCAAAAATTTCATCACTTATTTAAACAAGAAAGATTTCAAAGGAAACAAGTTCCAATAACCTGAAACTTGAAACCTGAAACAAAATATTGAAAAATGGAATTAAAAGATAAATTATTAGCTTCCTTCATGGCCTTTGAAGAAAAAATCAAGGACAATGAAGATTTGCATGAAGTTCGAAATCAAGCCATAAAAAATTTCGAAAACAAAGGTTTCCCTACTAAAAAAGAGGAAGCATGGAAATACACATCGTTAAATTCGATTTTAAAGAATGATTTTTCGGTTTTCCCTAAGAAAGAAAATACGATTGAGTTCAAAGATGTAAAAAAGTATTTCTTACACGAAATTGATACATATAAAGTAGTTTTCATTGACGGAATTTTCAGTTCGTTTTTGTCTTCAACTACGCATGATGGTTTAGATGTTTGCTTGATGTCTTCGGCATTGACCAAGCCTAAATATAAAATGATTGTGGATACGTATTTCAATCAAATTGCGAATAAGGAAGAAAGTTTAACTTCTTTAAATACAGCATTTTCATTGGAAGGAGCATATATCAACATTCCAAAAAGTAAAGTGGTCGAAAAGCCAATAGAGATTATTTATTTTTCAACAGGAAATGAAGCCGCTTTGATGGTACAACCTAGAAATTTAGTAATTATTGGAGAGAACGCTCATGTTCAAATTGTAGAACGTCATCAAAGTTTGAATAGCAATCCAGTTTTAACGAATTCGGTTACCGAGATTTTCGCTCAAAAACGTGCGATTGTTGATTACTACAAAGTACAAAACGATGTGCAAACTGCGAATTTGATTGATAATACTTACATTGCGCAAAAGCAAGAGAGTAGAGTAGCAGTTCATACGTTTTCGTTTGGTGGAAATATTACAAGAAACAACTTGAATTTCTATCACCAAGGTGAAAGAATCGATTCAACGTTAAAAGGAATTACCATTATTGGCGATAAACAACACGTAGATCATTATACTTTAGTACAACACGCAACACCAAATTGCGAAAGCCACCAAAACTATAAAACAATCTTACACGATAGTTCAACAGGAGTTTTCAACGGAAAAATCTTCGTTGAAAAAGAAGCTCAAAAAACAGATGCCTTCCAACAAAATAACAACATCTTAATTGGCGATAAAGCTACCATCAATGCAAAACCACAATTGGAAATTTTTGCCGATGATGTAAAATGTTCACACGGTTGTACGATTGGACAATTAGACGAAAGCGCGATGTTCTACATGCAACAACGAGGCATTCCTAAAAAAGAAGCCAAAGCTTTGTTGATGTATGCTTTTACAAGTGAAGTAACCAACAGTGTAAAAATCCCAGAATTAAAAGCAAAAATTGCTCGTATTATCGCTGATAAATTAGGCGTGAATATGGGATTTGATTTGTAGTTAATGCCTATAGATATTTAAAAACCGCCTTTTGGGCGGTTTTTACATTTTTGCGTATATGATTTTTAATTTAAGAGATTCGCTGTAGTCTTCCTCATATAATAATGATGTAATTATCTCATATAAAAGTTCTTTATCTATACGATTGTCTGCAACATCAACTGTTATGTTTTCCATTTGTTCTATAAATCTTGGTATGATAAATGAACAATTGTTTATCTCAAGAAAATAAGCAGATAAAGCAATCGATGCTCTTTTGTTTCCATCGTTGAAGCAATGATTTTTGTTTATTGAAAAAAACAAATGTGTTAGCTTGTCTTCTATATTAGGATAATATAAATCATTTTTAATATGTTCGATAGAGCTTTCAAGTAAACCATCGTTTATTATTCCCAAAATGCCACCTGAAGTAATAATAATTTGATCATGAACAAATATTGCATACTCTGTACTGAAATAATTAAAAACATTCATGATTATCTGTCTTTTAGTCTTTTAAAGATGTCTAAAAGTTGTTCGTCTTCCATAACTCTATCAATTAGGTTTTTACTTTTCTCTCCTAAAAAACGATTATATTCTTCACTGTTTAAAGAGCCAATATATGGCTTTAGTCTTTCATGTATGATATTTCTCAAACTATAATCTCTGCAAGCCATTTTAGTTCTAACGTCTTCTAATTGAGGTATCCAAAAGCGATTATTAGAAAAGTTTTTAATTAACTCATCTAATTCCTTAGGCATTAGTTTTCTGCCCTTTTTTTCGAATTCTTTTTTCATCTCATCTGCAATTCCAATTTCAAAAGAAGCAATCAGTTTTAATACTTCTGAATACATTGTGTCTCTTGGGTTCTCTTTCTCTTCAAGTTGTAGAATTTGTATGTATTCTTTAGAATTTTCGTTAAATATAGCTTCGTATATAGCGTCTGTATAAGCTGCATATTTGTAGTTACCCATTTCTAAATATAAATTTAGCGCGCTTGTAAACTCTTTACGATAAACAGGTTCTCTCATTATGGCCACCAAAAAGTCTTCATCACGTTGATTTATGTATTTTGTAGACCCGCCAACTTTTTGATTTAGAGTATCAATAACTATATCTAGCATTACACTTCTTAAAGCTTTAGCTTTTTCACTTTCCGTTAAAAGCATTCCTAAATTAAGAAACGCCCTGAAATTAAAAACACCTAATTGAGGGGCTTTCGTGCCTTCATTAAGCATCCATCCAAATTCTTCTTTAAACTCTTTTAGAGTTTTTCCTTTTAAATTAATATAACCATTGTGTTTCAATTCTTCTTCATTGTTTGATAGATATCTATCAAGAGTAGATACGTCAATTCCATAGAAATCACAAACTTGAGCTTTTGTAAATCGGTATTCCTCATTAAAATACATTCCACTGACACCAATGTATTCTTGGATATTCTCTAATGCTACTTTATTATTTAGTATGTTTTGTCGATCAATAGTCGACATAGTTAAATCTTTATTCATTTGCAAATTTTGTTAATAACTTTTAATGTTTACCTCATAAATAAGGGAAACATATTATAAAAGCTTGATTTTAAAGGAGTTTAGCTATATTAAAAATATTAACAATAGATAAACTCTTAGTGTTGGTTTTTGATTATCAACTTTAAAAATACAAAAATATATTTAATTTGTGTTTGAGTTTATTTTAATTCTATTTTAACCTTTATTTATTCCAATTATAAACAATCAAGTTGTAAATTTGTACTCAAATTGTATGAAAATGTTTGATGTTCAAAAAGTAAGAGCTGATTTTCCCATTTTATCGCAAAAAGTAAATGGTAAACCCTTGGTGTATTTTGATAACGGCGCTACTTCGCAAAAGCCACAAGTGGTTATCGATGCTATTTCAAAATATTACAGCGAAATCAACGCGAATATTCACCGTGGTGTGCATACGCTGAGTCAATTGGCAACGGATGCGTATGAAGTGTCTAGAAATACGATTCAAAATCACTTAAACGCAAAGCACAATCACGAAATCATTTTTACTTCTGGAACGACTTTCGGGATTAACTTGGTAGCGAATGGTTTTGCAAGTTTGCTAAAAGCAGGTGATGAGGTGATGGTATCCGCTTTGGAACACCATAGTAACATTGTGCCTTGGCAATTTTTATGTGAAAGAACTGGAGCGAAGTTGGTGGTTATTCCAATGAATGAAAAAGGAGAATTAATTCTTTCAGAATTCGACAAATTACTTTCCGAAAAAACGAAAATCGTAACCGTTAATCACATTTCAAATGCGTTAGGAACTGTTAACCCAATTGAATACATCATCAAAAAGGCACATGGAGTAGGAGCAGCGGTTTTAATCGATGGCGCTCAAGCTACTCCGCATTTACGCCCAAATGTACAAGCTCTGGATTGTGATTTTTATGTGTTTTCGGGACATAAAGTGTGCGGGCCAACAGGCGTTGGAATTTTATATGGAAAAGAAGAATGG
>JBILST010000110.1:0-7355 GCA_044371865.1 Flavobacterium sp. | reverse complement strand
TTCCCATATTTCTCTATACAGGTTGGAACTTTATGCGGTTCTAATTTTAATTTTTTTGCTAAATAATTATTCATATAACTATTAGCTTGATGTAAAACAAAAAAGTCAATTTCAGTTGATGAAGTGGCTGAAAATTCAAGTAACGATTTAATATCTTTTGGAATTTCTAACAACACAAAATTAAAAACATCTGCCCCAGACATATAACCATGTTCTTCCGTTCGTATATTTCCATGCTCATCAACAATTCGTTCCTGAACCGTTTCAACCGAACTTGGATTTCGATAGCCTCCAGCATTTATTTTAATTAAGGACTCTTTGGAACCATCAGAATTTAATGAAAAATAACTTTCTCCAAACTGTTCTCCACATTCAATCAAGGCTGCTACTCCACCATCACCAAAAAGAAAAGCAGTTTTTCTATCTTTTGGCGAATAAATCCTTGAACGAGTCTCACCATCTAACAACAGTGCTTTTCTAAAACCTCCCGTTTGCATAAATGCATAAACCGAAGACAAACCATAAATAAACGCAGAGCAACCTAGTGAAATATCAAAAGCTGCGGTTTTTTTAGACAATCCTAATCGCTCTTGAAGCAATATAGAAGTGGCCGGCATTCTATAATCGGGAGTTTGCGATACAAAAATTAATAAATCAATTTCTGATTTATCAATTTTCATATCTTCAATTAATTTTTCAGCAGCAGCAAAACACAAATCAGAAGAGCAAGTAGAAGCGTCAGCAAATCGTCTTTCTTTAATTCCGATTTTGTCAACGATTTCTTTTACATCTTCTTTTTCAAAATGTTCAGTATAAGCATAATTATCAACTACATGCTTAGGCACAGCAGCCGAAATTCCAGATATACCAATATTATTAAACTTTAGTAATGCCACTTTCTATTTGTTTTTAAGAATTAGATTGGATATAATTATAAATATCTCCAACGGTTTGCAATTTTTGAAAAGCATTGCTTTCAATAATTACATCATATTCTTCATCAATCATTGCAATTACAGACAATAATGCTAAAGAATCCCATTCATCAAACCCTCTAAATTCATCAGTTAAACTAATTTCTCTATCTTCAATTTCTAATGTTTCTTTAAACAAATCAACAAATTTTTGTTCCATGACTTTTATTTTTATGTGTTATATTTAATTATTGTTGGACAAACTATAGCATTGGTTTCAAAAAACACAGACCCCCAAGACAAACCAACACCAAACCCGCAGGCTAAGAATCGTTGTTTTGAATCTACAACCTGATCTTGCAACCTAGTTACTATAGTTAATGGGATAGATGCCGAAGAAGTATTTCCATATTCATTTAAAGAATAAGGTACTTTATTTTCATCAATTCCTATTTTTTTTCTTATTTTATCATTCATCAACAAATTAGCTTGATGTAATAATAAATAATCAATATCTTCTTTTTGCAAATCAAAATGAGCAATCAAACTATTAATACTTTTGGGCGCTTTGGTAATTCCAAAAATAAAAACATCTGCTCCATTCAAATAACTTTGCAAATTATTTCGAACAATTCCAGGCTCGCGTTCTTTCATTACCAATGACTCGGGTGAGAAAAAATTTCTAAAACCACCATCCTCAATCATAATAGCTTTATAACCCGACCCGTCAGTAGCGGTATGAAAATACATCGGAGCAACTGAAGAATCAAACTCTAAAGCGGTAGCCGTTCCAGCATCTCCAAACAAAGGGTAAGTGCTTTTATCTTGATCCGATTTAGTAACAGTGACCGTATCGCCCACTAACAACAACCCTTTTTTGAAATTACCTGAAGTTAATAATTGCGAAATAGTCGCCAAGCCATAAACCCAACCTGAGCAACCTAAAGAGATATCAAGCGTAAAACACTCAACTGATAAGCCAAGGCGGTGCTGCAAAACACAAGATGTTGCAGGTAAAATATAATCAGGCGTTTGCGTTACAAAAATTAAGCAATCAATATCATCTTTATTCCAACTCAAATCAGCAATTAATTTTTCTGCCGCTTCAAAACACAAATCGGATGTACATATTTTTTGATCACCCACAGTATGTCGTTTTGCAATCCCAGTAGTTTCAATAAACTTAGCAATATCATTGGAGTCTCCTAACAACGCTAATTGGCTATTGTCTACCACATGATCAGGCACGCAGGCTGCAATTCCTGTTATTTTAACGTTCTCTATTTTTTGAAATGCCATAATTTGGGGCTATTAAATTTTAATTCTTGTGGCCGGATTGCCCATATAGAGCGTTTCATCTTTTGTATTTCGAATAATCACACTATTAGCACCTACTTTTGTTTTATATCCCATTTTTAAACCCTGAAGCACAATAGATTGTACTCCAAAAAAATTCTCGTCTTGAATGGTAACATTCCCCGAAAGGCGCACCATTGGACCCAAAACATTAAAACTTCCTATCTGCACATCATGCCCTAAGGAAACAAAACCATTCAATAAATTAAAATCACCGATAGTAACTTCACAACTTACTCTTGTTCCAAAAAACAACAAATTACCCTGCCCTATTTGTAAGGATTCCTTGTGCAAAAAGTTAACATTTGGTGCTACTAAGTTAGGAAATTTTATATTACTATTTGCTATTTTTCCGACAACTTTTTTCAAAATATGCGGCGTTGCAATTGAAAAAACAACGTTAAGCTCTTTGTTCCAACTATTAAGGTCATCGATTCCACCAATAATTTCTCCAAAAATATTTTTTGTTCCTTTAACAAGTCCATCATCAAAAAAACCAATAAAATTCCATTCTGGTTGAACTTCGTTAATAGCCGCAATCATACATGCTACTTCTCTCCCAAAACCTCCAGCCCCATAAATTGCAATATCTTTTTTCATAAAAAATTAATCTGCTATTGTTCTAATCACCATAAAAGCTTCAGCTCTTTTAAATCCTACTGTAGCCCCTCTAAACTTTGCCAACGCATCGATTGTTTCTAGCGACCTCGTACTTGGAAAAGGCCTTACCTGACTTTTAAAACATTGCATAGCCTCTAATTTGTATGTTATTTCTTCTGCTACATTTACAAAATGATTAGGAATAAATGCATCATCACCAAAAGGCGGTGCCCATTCGGTTTCAGACAATGTTTCGTAACAATAAATATTTTTTACCGTATAATTATCTACAGGTCTAGCAGCCACTAAGGCAGCATTAAAAACAACTCCATGATCGTGATGAATATCACCTCGGTGAGGAAGAAACAAATCGGTAATTCCCCATTCTTTTATCAAAGCTGCAATTTTTATAGATATGGATGCATTAGATGTAATGTCCAATTCGGGAGCATGAAATTCGAAAAATCGAGTTTCTTGAACCCCTAAAATTTGATGAGCTGTAAGGGCTTCGTTTCTTACATTTTGTATTTTATCATCAGCATACATTTTTGGCGTTCCTCTTGTAACTACTAAAACGTATACTAAATGATTACTAGCCGCGTATTTTTTCATAATACCCCCACAACCAAGCACTTCATCATCAGGATGTGGCGCAACAACTAAAATTTTTTTCATAAAATAAATACTAAATTAATACACATCTGAGTCGCCAAAAGAAATAAACCAATTTCTATAATCAGCAATATCATTCGTTTTTAAATTACAGTAACGAGCCGACAAGAAAGTTTGTTTCCCTTGAAGCACAAACCCCATTTTCTCTAATTGAATATGTTTTGCATCATGCAAATTACACCAAATCGCAACATTTTCAATTGTATTATTATAATATTGTTTCAAATGCTGAACAAATGTAGGCAATACAGCGTGATTAGTTATACCATACTCCATAATGAACACATCTTGCATAGACTCTTTGGTTTGAGACGGATACAATTTAGTTACTAAAAATTGCTTTTCCCCTGCATAATTATATTCAAAAATGGTGTATTTATTAGAAGGATTATTAGTATAGCGCCATTTTAAATAGGCTAAATTTCGATCCACTTTTACTTCAAAACTAGACATGGTTTGTTGAAGTATGTTAACATGATTCATGTCAAAATCTTCAACAATAGTTATTGGTTCAGCTAAAGCAGGCTGAAGACTATTGGTATTCATTGTTAAAGTATGAACAACCGCAATATCTTTCCAATCTAAATTTTTTATAAAACCATAATGTGAATTCCCATTTGGAAAACCCCAAATAGATTTTACATCCAAATCGTTTTCTAACAAGTCATACAAACTTAGCGACAAATCTTTAAATATACCTCTTCCTCCAAAATCAGGATGTGTCATAGTTGACATTGATAGAGCTGTCAATACTTTTTCACTGTTAATTTCCATAAAAACGGGCGAAACGGCATAATGACCCACCAATTGGTCATTTTCCCACATTAATTTAATGAGGTATTTTCCAGCTGGATTGTCTTGAAATCTCCAATACCAATACTTTGTACTCATTGGTTTCTTAAATACTATTTCAAATAATTCTAAAATAGCAGCTTCATCTCCTGGTTTAAAATCTCTTATTTCCATGATTTTACTTTTTAGTGGGTACTTTTAAAAAATTTTTTTCACCTATAAATACGACAAGTATTGTTTTAATAATAATTCGCATATCTAAAAGAAAATTTGCATTTTCTACATAAACTTTATCATAATACCATTTTTCTGGCCAAGTTAAATAGATACTACCACGAACCCCAGCAAGACTGGTTACTCCTGGCTTTACTTTAAACCTATACGGAGTATCTTCATTGAATAAATGATCAATATTGGTAAGACAAGGTCTTGGACCCACAATGGTCATATCGCCAATAAAGACATTAATAAACTGTGGTAACTCATCAACTTTAAACCTTCTTAAATAGTGACCTACAAATGTTACTTCAGGGTTTCCAGCTACAATTTTTTGATGTACTTCTCTATTTTTGTGAGTCATTGTTCGTAACTTATACACTTTAAATACTTTTTTATCGAGCCCTAAACGCTCTTGAAAAAAGAAAATAGGCCCTTTTGAGGTTACTTTAATAAGTACAATTGAAACGATTAATATTGGAGATACCAATAACAATACGATTGTGCTAAAAACTAAATCAAATAATCTTTTAAAAAACTGAAACATAACTTAAGATTTATAAATTTTATCCATTTCATTCCAAATTAAAAATCGGTCAAAATTTTTAACCCACACCAATCCATTATTCCCATATTTTTCTCGCAGTTCTTTATCTGTATAAAGCTGTAACATTGCTTTTTTTAGTGCTGAAACATCTGCAACAGGTATTAACACACCATTAAAACCATCTTCAACCGCATCAATTGTTCCTGTTCCTGTGGTTGAAATGACAGGAACATTAACGGCAGCAGCCTGAATTAAAACATTTCCAAAACCTTCCCACCAAGCGGGTAAAACAAACACATCCATTAAAGTCATGTACAAAGGAATTTCTTCTTGATTTATTTTACCTAACGAAATAATATTTGGATGACTTTCATACTTACTTTGAAGATCAGGATCTTTTAATTGAGATTTTTCATAGGGACCAATCATAAGTAAAACTATTTCAGGATACTGTTTAGAGAGTTCTTCAAAAACAGCATATAGTTCATTTACGCCTTTTCTATCAATCACTCTACCCACAAATCCAAAAACAAATTTATCGCTCAAATTATATTTTTGAATGAATTCTTCTCTAGCTTCTTGATTGATTTTATCTCGTTTAAATAAATCTAAATTCACACCATTGCTGCTCCCTTTATTAATTAGAATAGCTTTTGTGTCTGAAAATATTTGGTTATCTAATCCAAGTTGTTTTACCGAATTACTAATACAAATTACATGATGCGATAAAAAACAAACAAACTTATCGTTTAAAATTAATAATGTTCTTTTTAACCCTTTTTCGTGTTCAAACCTATATCCCCTACAAGTATATATTCTTTTTTTGATTCCTAACATACGTGAAACAATCATCCCTAATAAACTTACTTTTGGGGTACCTAAGTTAACTACATCAGGGTGAACTCGTTTCAAATGTTTAATCACTTGAAAAAAAGCTTTTATATCTTTTAATGGTGCTATTTCTCGCTCAAAATCAACTGGCAAATGAATACACTCTTCAGTTGCACAATACGCAATAACAGATGGATGATTAGGCGCTAATAAATAGGTTTCATAGCCTAATTCTTTAAAATATTTCAATTGTCCAGCTATCAAAACCACGCTACCCGGAGCAGTAATACCAACAACTAATTTCTTTTTCATTATTTTTTATTTATCTTTTAGGTTTAAACTTTGAAATCATATTTAGCACATACTCCTTTTGAAAACTATCTAATGAAAACTTATAAATAAGAAGGGGCGACAGAACAATAGAAATCGCAAAACTAAGAATCAAATGCAAGAAGCTAGGAATTTCTATATACATCATTAAAAACAAGATACCTGACACAAGTAATGTTGGCAAGGTAATTTGTGCAATCTCCGTAAAATAAGTAGTTATTTTATAATCTAAATATTTTTTAAGCAAAACGAGTCTAACATTTAGAGTGATTAACTCTAAGACTATCCCAACAATAATTATAGTATAACTAGCATAACCAAATTTAAAAAGAAGATAAGAAATAGGTAAATTAAGTATTAAAATTAAGCTTACATAAATATTATAGGTTTTCACCTTACCTATAGCAATAAAAACATTTTGCATACCCGATGATAACAATATAACCAGAACTAAAATAATAATTAGTCGTCCGTACATAGCACTGCCTTCGGGTACTACTTTTAACCAAAGTTCTAAAATATAAGACATTTCAAACAAGGCAGGAATAGAAAATATGGAAATTGAAAAAAAGGACAACTTAGCCATAGTGCGCATCATGTATAACATTTTCTCGTAATTTTTTTCGCCTGCCGCTTTCATCAACACAGGAGACATAGATGCCGTAACCCCTTGTGCTAATATATTTAGAGCATTGTTTATTTGTTGCGATATACCATATGCCGCATTGGCGATTACACCGAAAAAAATGTTTAACAAAACGGTTACACCTTGATTTCGGCTCATGACTGCAACAGCCCCTAAAAGAGACCAACTGATAAACGAAAGCATTTCTTTAATCAATTGTAATTCAGGTTTTTTAAAGGTAGTGTAAATGCTATCTTTAACCTTCATGACTCTAAAAAAATAAGCCAAGAAACTAAAAATAGATACCAAAAACATAAGTCCTGAAAATAAAATTAGTTTATCCCCCGGCAAGACCAATAACAGAAAGGCCATAACAAGTTTTAAGGTAGACTCAGAAACACCAATAACTGCAATAGTTTTAAAATCTTCAGTTGCGCGCAAAGAACCAATAAAAGGAATGGATATAATATTA
>JBILST010000109.1:0-7485 GCA_044371865.1 Flavobacterium sp. | reverse complement strand
AATGCTTCTTTTAGTCTTCCAATAGTAGTTTGAATGGCCAAACCTTCTGTATTTTGAGTAAAAATTTGCCACATCGCAAACGATTCGTATTCGTTAATGTGCCAACTGCTAACCACTACTTTTTCACGATGCGATTTATAATTGTCTAAAAACTTCGGATTGTTAGCAGCAATTTTCTTGATTTCTTCAAAAGTGGGTTCTGAAAATGTGCCTTCATATTGATCTTCAAACTTATCAGAGCGTGACATAAATAACTGACGCGACATCAACATGTCTAAAAATTTAGACAAGTCCAAATATTTCCAAACAATGGTGTCATTGTCATCGGGTAACGTAATATTTGAGCTGTTTATGTACATTTTTTAAGTTCAAATTTCAAGTTCAATGTCAAAAATCAAATTCAATTACAAGTCAAGTTCAAAATTCAATAAAAAAAGAAATTCCGAACAGCATGACAAGTTTGTGTATAAATCTTAAATGACTTAATTCATAAAGATACTCAACTTCAAAACTTATCTGGCTTATATGTTTAAATTCAAAAATCTGTTTAAATCCGCGTTTCGCTTTAGCGAATCAGTGTCATCCGCGTGCTAATTTACTCGAAACTCTGCATCATCACTAACTTCGAATACGTTCCGTTCATGGTCAATAATTCATCATGCGTTCCTTGCTCTACGATTTCACCTTTTTGCATTACGACAATTTTATCTGCTTTTTGGATGGTAGATAAACGGTGTGCAATTACGATTGAAGTTCTATTTTGCATCATGTTTTCCAAAGCAACCTGAACAAATTTTTCGCTTTCCGTATCTAATGCTGAAGTGGCTTCATCTAAAATCATAATCGGTGGATTTTTCAAAACCGCTCTCGCAATCGATAAACGTTGTTTTTGTCCGCCCGAAAGTTTTCCACCAGCATCACCAATGTTGGTTTCAATTCCGTTCGGTAAATCTTTTACAAATTCGTAGGCATTGGCTATTTTCAAAGCTGCAATAATTTCTTCATCAGTTGCGTCTTGCTTGCCTAAACGAATATTGTTTTTAATCGTGTCATTAAATAAAATAGAATCTTGTGTAACCAATCCCATTAAATCACGGAGCGAATGTAAAGTCATGTCTTTAATATCGATTCCGTCGATTTTTACCGTTCCTTCTTGCACATCATAAAAACGAGTCAATAAATTCGCAATCGTACTTTTTCCAGAACCTGATTGCCCAACTAAAGCCACTGTTTTCCCTTTCGGAATTTCCAAGGAGAAGTTCTTCAATACATTTTCATCGGCATAGCTGAAGTTGATGTTTTCAATGCTGATTTTTTCGTTGAAAGTATCTTTATTTATAGCATTTTCTTTGTTGGTAATGGTATTTTCAACTTCTAAAATTTCGAATACGCGTTCGGCTGCAGCTAGTCCGTTTTTTACTGCATAGGAAGCTTTAGAGATAGATTTTGCAGGAGTTAAGATGTTGTATGCTAATCCCAAATACACAATAAATAAAGCACCATTTAATGTTTTATCAACTAAAACCAAATTACCACCATACCATAAAAGTATAGCGATTGTAACAATTCCCATGAATTCGCTCATTGGTGAAGCTAAATTATTTTTCTTTCCAATACTATTGTTTAAACGAAGTAATCGATCAATTGAGTCATTGAAAATAGTTTTGAAATAACCTTCAGAATTATAGCTTTTCACCACTTTTAATCCACCTAAACTTTCTTCTACAATCGAAATTAAAAATCCATTTTCTTTTTGAGCGTTTTGAGATTTTGATTTTAAACTTTTACCAATTTTAGAAATGATAAAACCTGAGATGGGAATGAAAATAAAAACAAAAAGTGTTAATTCAAGACTTATTCGCATCATAGCTATAATAGCGAAAATAATCGTTAAAGGCTCTTTTACAATAAGTTCTAAAACCATGAAAAACGAATTTTGAACTTCATTAACATCGCCAAGCATACGAGCCATCACATCTCCTTTTCTTTTTTCAGAATAATAGGAGATGGGTAAAGAAATAATTTTATCGTACATTTTTTCACGTAAATCACGAAGTACGCCGTTTTTTACTTTTGTTAAATGTTGTGATGCAAAATAGTTGAATATGTTTTTGAATAAAAAGGTTGAAATTACTAATGCGACTGTTAAAAATAACGCATATTGAGGTCCGTTTTCTACGGATAATTTTGTAATATAAAATTGTAAATATTGTTTTCCGTATGAACCTAATTCCCAAACGCCTGTATATTTTGGCAATTCTGTAACAGCTTCGTTCATTTTAAACAAAACTTCCATTAGAGGAAAAAGTGCTACAAATGATAGTGTACTAAATAAGGCATATAAAATATTAAAAAACACATTCCAAAAAATGTGACTTTTAAATTTTTTCGCAAACGGAATTATCTTTTTAAAATTTTCGTCCATTTAGTTTAATTTCATTGCAGAGATAATTCCTGCAATTTTGTTATCCAATTCTTTTTCAACTGATTCAGCGTTTTCAATCGTATCTAAAACCCCATTTACGCTGAAATAGAATTTAATTTTAGGTTCGGTACCACTTGGTCTTGCGCAAATTTTACTTCCGTCTTCCAAATAGTAAATTAATACGTTTGATTTTGGAATTTGGATTTCAAATTCCTCATTATTCATAAAGTCTTTTCCTTTAGAAGCTTGATAATCTTCGATACAAATAACACGCTGTCCGTTGATTTCCTTTAGCGGATTTTCGCGTAAATCAATCATCATTTGTTTGATTTCATTGGCGCCTTCAATTCCTTTTTTAGTAATTGAAATTAAATGTTCTTTATAGCAACCAAAATCAATGTATAAATTCAATAATTCTTGGTATAATGAACTTCCAGAAGCTTTTGCTTGCGCTGCAATTTCACTTACTAATAAAATAGCGGCAACAGCATCTTTATCGCGAACAGCATCGCCCACCATAAATCCAAAACTTTCTTCACCACCTCCTATAAATTGTTGATTTGGGAAATCTTTAATGAATTTAGCAATCCATTTAAAACCTGTTAACCCAACTTTACATTCCACATCATAAGCTGCGGCTAATTCTAACATCATCGGCGTAGAAACAATAGTAGAACCAATAAATTCATTTCCTTTGAATTTATCAGCGCGTTTCCATTGTTCTAATAAGAACGCAGTCATGATTACCATTGTTTGGTTTCCGTTCAATAATTTGATTTTTCCATCTAAATCACGAACAGCAACACCTAAACGGTCAGAATCTGGATCGGTTCCCACCACCATATCTGCTTCAATTTTATCAGCCAAAGCAATTGCCATAGACAACGCTTCTGGTTCTTCAGGATTTGGAGATTTCACAGTAGGAAAATCGCCATTGGGTTCGGCTTGTTCAGGAACAATATTTACATCGGTATAACCTGCTTTTGCTAATACAGTAGGAATCGATTTTATAGATGTTCCGTGCAACGAAGTATAAACGATTTTTAAATTCGCTTTAGCTTCAGTTGGCGTATTAAAACTTGCATTTTCAATAGTTGATTTAGCGAAAGCTTCGTCCACTTCGGTGTCTATGTATTCAATTAAATCGTTGCTGGCTTCGAACTTAATTTCGCTATATTTTAAATCTTCAATTATCTTAATAATTTCAGCATCTTGAGGTGGAACTAATTGCCCGCCATCTTGCCAATAGACTTTGTATCCGTTGTATTCTGGTGGATTATGAGAAGCAGTCAACACAATTCCTGCATGGCAATTCAAATAACGAACTGCAAAGGATAATTCTGGCGTTGGGCGCATATCTGAAAACAAATATACGTGGATTCCGTTTGCTGAAAAAACATCCGCTACCACTTTTGCCAACGTATCACTATTGTGGCGACAATCATAAGCAATCGCTACTTTTAAAGGCTCGTTTGGAAACGATTTTTGCAAATAGTTTGATAGACCTTGTGTGTTTTTTCCTAACGTATATTTATTGATACGATTGGTTCCAACGCCCATAACACCGCGCATTCCGCCCGTTCCAAATTCTAAATTTTTATAGAAACTTTCTTCTAACTCTTTAGGAGCTGAAGTCATCATTTCTTGTATTGCGTTTTGAGTTGCTTCGTCAAATGTTGGCGTTAACCACTCGTTTACTTTATTTAAAATACTTTGTTCGATGTGCATAATCTTATTTCTTTTTGAAGCCAATTTTGCTTCTTTCTTTTTGTTCTATATTTTTCTGATGGGTGTCCATCAGATAATTTAAAGCTTTGTATATTTCAGGAAACTGTTGTTCAATTTCTGAAACTCTATTTGTGATTTCTTCCAAAGACAAAATTGAATTTCTAAGCACTACAAAAGTTCTCATAATTGCAATATTGACTTCAATTGCTTTCTTTGAATTTAATACAGAAGATAACATTGCAACACCTTGTTCAGTAAATGCAAAAGGCATATATCTTGTTCCACCGTAACTTGAGGTCACAATTTGTGACCTCAAATTGTCGAATTCTTCTTTTGTAAGTTCAAACATAAAATCATCAGGAAATCGTTCAATATTTCTTCTAACGGCTTGTTTTAGAACTTTTGTTTCAATTTGATAAAGAAATGCTAAATCAAAATCTAACATTACTTTTTGGTTTCTAATCACATGAATTTTGTTGTTGATAATCTCTAATTTTTGCATGGCGTATATAATTTAATTGGTTAATAATTCTATTTTACTCTCAACTCTCAGCTCCCAATTCCTCACTAATCTTATAACGTTCTTCGTTGTTTTTGGTTCGTAGGATGATTTCGCCTAAAAATCCGGCTAAAAATAATTGCGTTCCTATTAACATTGCGGTTAACGACAAATAAAATTGTGGTCTTTCGGTTATTAATCTTCCTGAGGTGTTGATGAATAATTTGTCAATTCCTAAGTAGAAAGCGAATAAAAATCCAATGATAAACATGATTGAACCTAATAATCCAAAAAGGTGCATGGGACGTTTTCCGAAGGTTGATAAAAACCAAATGGTGATCAAATCTAAGAAACCATTGATAAAACGGCTCATACCAAATTTAGATTCGCCATATTTTCTAGCTTGATGAATTACAATTTTTTCACCGATATTGGAAAATCCAGCATTTTTAGCTAAAACAGGAATGTAGCGGTGCATTTCGCCCGAAACTTCAATGTTTTTGATAACGATATTTTTATAAGCTTTTAATCCGCAATTGAAATCGTTTAAATGAACACCCGATGTTTTTCGAGCTGCCCAATTGAATAATTTGGATGGAATGTTTTTCGCCACAACTGAATCGTAGCGTTTTTTCTTCCAACCTGAAATCAAATCATAATTATCTTCAGTAATTAAACGATATAATTCTGGAATCTCATCTGGACTATCTTGCAAGTCTGCGTCCATAGTAATAACTACATCACCATTTGCTTTGGCAAATCCAGCATGTAAAGCTTGTGATTTTCCGTAATTTCTAAGAAAACGAATGCCTTTTACATTTGGATTTTCGTTTGAAAGTTGTGAAATAGTTTGCCAAGAAGCATCGGTACTACCGTCATCAATAAAAAGGATTTCGTATGAATAGTTATGACTTTGCATTACTTTCACAATCCAATTGTGTAATTCAGGTAACGATTCTTGTTCGTTTAATAATGGGATAACTATGGATAAATTCATTGATTTAAAATACAGGTTGATTTTTTTTGAAGATCGCTGCTAAAATTAAATTCATAACTGAAGAAAGTAAAAAAGCAATCAACGTTCCTTGTAGAATATTTAATATAGAAAAATTATTAGTTTCTGCTACTTTTTTTAGGTCTTCACTAGTAACATTTGTAAAACTTTTCATAGCGTTTTGAGCCACAATCTGTTGTTCGTTCATGAATTCGTTCATAGTATTTCCGTATTCTACATCAATAAAATTATTGAATAGATATGTAAATGATTGTGAAATTAAAATTCCAATAATTATTGTTACAGTTAAGGTCGTAAATAATTCTTTTAGAGAAATAAAACCATTAAACTCTTTTTTTGTTTTATTGCATTGTATTATTCTTACTATTAAATAGGCAGCCCAAAATACAAATTGTATCACGGAATTTAAAATAGCGTTTTCCTTCGATATTCCACCCAAAGCGTATACAGTCATTTGAGATACTATACCTATTACACCTAATATTATTCCAAAGTTAATTCCATTTTTTTTAATAATTTCGTTCATAGTTTGTTTTGGTTTAATTAATTTACAAATATAAGAATTCTTCTCGTTACTCTATTAGAGATAAAAAATAAAAAAAAGTTACATAAACATTGGTAAATTAAAAATTAAATGTAATTTTGCACCCTAAAATAAAAAGTTTATAAACCAAAAGGTTATAAGTTGTTTACACCTCTTTAATAGTAGAGCCGCGAAACAAAGTATAATCGTCAAATAAAAGATTTACAAAATGAAAAAAGGTATTCACCCAGAAAATTACAGATTAGTAGCCTTCAAAGACATGTCAAATGAAGATGTTTTTATTACAAAATCTACCGTAGAAACTAAAGAAACAATTACACACGAAGGTGTTGAATATCCAGTTTTCAAAATGGAGATTTCTAGAACGTCTCACCCTTTTTACACAGGTAAATCTAAACTTATTGATACTGCAGGACGTATTGATAAATTCAACAGCAAATACGCTAAAAAAGCAAAATAATTTTTGTTTTTTACTAAATAAAAATAAAGCTTCGCATCATGTGAGGCTTTTTTTATGGAATAAATTGTATTTTTGATTTTTAGAATAAATAAAAATATAAATGAACTATATACTTTTTGACGGAACCGTTCGTATTGCATTGCTTCCTTTTACGTTTACTCGTCCTGTGGCAGATATTCGTATTGGAATCTTAACCATACGTGAAAAATGGGAACAATACCTTGGTTCAACTACAACTACTTTAACAGAAGAGTATTTGATGGAGAAATATCCAATGGTTGAAATGGAGCAAAACATTATGATTAATGCTTCGTTTTTGCCAAATGCTATTCTAGTTGATTTAATTCAAAATTTAGAACAAAATCAAGCGGTGGTTTATCAGGAAGAGATTGTTGCTTTTTATACTAACGATTCGCAAGAAGAAGTAAATTTTGAGCAATATGATTTGGTTGTTTATGAAGGCGATTTGATGCAAATAGAAAACACTTGGGATATTTTTGCGAAAAACGATAGCGCATTACGTGATGATTTTAATTTGATTACAACAGATAGAACTTCGCAGCCTATTCCAAAATCAGTGAATGTAATTGCGCCTGAACATATTTTTATTGAAGAAGGTGCAAAATTAGAATTTGTAACACTAAACGCTTCAACCGGACCAATTTACATCGGTAAGAATAGCGAAATCATGGAAGGTTCTGTTATTCGAGGTCCTTTTGCTTTATGCGAATCAGGAAGAGTAAAGTTGGCCACAAAAGTATATGGCGCTACAACGGTAGGTCCGCATTCAGTGATTGGTGGCGAAGTTAATAAT
>JBILST010000108.1:0-7506 GCA_044371865.1 Flavobacterium sp. | reverse complement strand
ACTTTTAAATTTATAGTAAAAAACTCCCAACTAATTACTGATAACTAATCACTAATTACTAAATTTGCACTTCTTTAAACAACACACAACAAAATGCAATTAACAGAATTAAACGCTATTTCGCCAATTGATGGTCGTTATAGAAGCAAAACTATTTCTTTATCTCCTTATTTTTCAGAAGAAGCCTTAATTAAATACCGCGTTTTGGTAGAGGTTGAATATTTTATTGCTTTGTGCGAAGCTGATTTACCTCAATTAGCTAAAATTGACAAATCGATTTACGATTCTTTGAGAGCTATTTACAAAAACTTTTCTACAGAAGATGCGCTTTGGATTAAAGAAACCGAAAAAACAACGAATCACGATGTAAAAGCAGTGGAATATTTCATTAAATCGAAATTTGACGGTTTAGGATTACAAGATTACAAAGAGTTTATCCATTTTGGATTGACTTCTCAGGATATCAACAATACGGCAATTCCGCTTTCTACCAAAGAAGCTTTTGAAAACGTATATTTACCTGGTTTAGTAAGCGTAATTGCAAAATTAAAAGAATTAGCAATGGAATGGAAAGACATTCCAATGTTAGCAAGAACACACGGTCAACCAGCCTCTCCTACTCGTTTAGGAAAAGAAATTTTAGTTTTTGTAGAACGCTTAGAAGAGCAAATGCGTTTGTTATTCAATGTTCCTTTTGCAGCTAAATTTGGTGGTGCTACAGGAAATTACAACGCACACAAAGTTGCCTATCCAACTACCGATTGGAGAAAATTTGGAACGGATTTCGTAGAAAATAGTTTGGGATTACACCAT
The DNA here is from genome assembly GCA_044371865.1 of Flavobacterium sp. Lineage (GTDB taxonomy): Bacteria > Bacteroidota > Bacteroidia > Flavobacteriales > Flavobacteriaceae > Flavobacterium. The sequence goes on along the minus strand of JBILST010000108.1, from coordinate 6,693 downwards.
TCGTTTCCAACCACACAAATAGAACATTACGATCATTTTGCAGCATTTTTTGATGCTTTAAAACGTATCAACACTATTTTAATCGATTTAGATAGAGACATTTGGACGTATGTTTCAATGGATTATTTCAAACAAAAAATCAAAGCAGGAGAAATTGGTTCTTCGGCGATGCCACATAAAGTTAATCCTATTGATTTTGAAAATTCGGAAGGAAATTTAGGAATTGCCAATGCAATTTTTGAACATCTTTCAGCCAAATTACCACTTTCAAGATTACAACGCGATTTAACTGATAGTACTGTTTTACGTAATATTGGGGTTCCAATGGGACACACTTTAATCGCATTTGAAGCTACTCTGAAAGGCTTAAACAAATTGTTATTGAACGAAGAAAAATTCGCAGAAGATTTAGAGAAAAACTGGGCTGTGGTTGCTGAAGCAATTCAAACAATTTTACGTCGTGAAGGCTATCCAAATCCATACGAAGCTCTAAAAGACTTAACCAGAACAAATACCGTAATTAACAAAGAAGCGATTCATAATTTCATCGGAACTTTAAACGTTTCTGAAGAAGTAAGAGCGGAATTAATGCAAATTACACCGAGTAATTATTTGGGGATTTAATTTCAAAATTTTCTTTATATTTGAATATCATTTTAATCAAAACTTGTGAACGATGAAATACAACATATCCTTTCAGGAAAGAGCCAAGTTAAGTATGGAGATTTTATCCAAACAATCATTAGTTTCCTTAGAAGAAGCGAAGCAACAAGTGATTTGGTTAAAGAAGATAAGCACTTCAAAGAAAAAGAAACAAAGAGCTTAATTGAATTTATTCAACTAAATAATCTTTGGGTTGAAAACTTAAATCTTGAAAATTATATTTCTCAAGGTGCTGAACAAAAAGTGTATTTGAAAGATGACAAAAGCGTTCTAAAACTAAACGATTCCATTTATTATACTTCTTGGATAGATTACTTGAATAATTTATTGTTAAATAATTATTTCTTTTCAGATACAGCATACCAACTTTTAGGTTTTTATAAAAGTGATACTATTTTATATGCGGTTGTAGAACAACCTTTTGTAAAGGCAACCGAAAAAACAAATCTAGATTTAGTAAAGCAATTTATGTTAAGTAATGGGTTTGAAAACACAAGAAATAATGATTATATCAATAAAAATTATGGAATTATTTTAGAAGATTTACACGATGAAAATGTATTAACTCAAAATGGTTTTCTATTTTTTATTGACACCGTATTTTATATTATTTAAAAATGCCAAAACCTATCAGTATAAAACTCATTTTTATTAGTTTACTGATAGGTTTTTTCTTTTATTCTTGTTCGTCTACCAAAACCTCAACCACAAATTCCAAAGCAGGTGTCGTCATTACTTTTGACGATTACTTCGTAAACGAATGGAAAGAAGCAGATACTCAACTCACAAAATATAGTTGGAAAGCGACTTTTTGTGTGAGTAATTTTGAAAAACTTTCTACTACAGATATTTCAAACCTAAAAGGACTTCAAAACAAAGGGCACGAAATTGCTGGTCACGGATTTCGTCATCTCAATGCAAAAGAATTCACTAAGAAAAATAACAAGCAGCAATACTTAATCGTTGAAATTTTTCCTTTAATCGAAGCATTTAAAAAAGAAGGCATCGAAATTAAATCATTTGCTTATCCTTTTGGAGCCAAAACACAAACGTTAGACTACGAATTACAAAAACATTTCAATATCATCAGAGGCACAGCAAAAGGCGGCAAAAAAGTAGCCGATAACGCTAATTTCTACAACGGAACTCGACTAGCAAACGGAATTGGAATTGACAGCAATTACGAGCATTTTAGTTTAAACTACTTAATTAAAGTTTTAAATTACGCTAAAAAACAAAATAAAATTGTGGTTTTCTACGGACACAAACCCGTTGCAAAAGCTACAAATGAGTATGAAGTAGATCTGAAAACATTAGAAATGATTTGTCAATTTGTGGTTTCAAACCAAATGAAATTTTACACGCTTCAAGAACTAAATTCGTTAAAAAAACAATAAAATTATGCGCATAAAGAATTGAAATTTTGAAAACCGACCACTTTTCACTATTTTAGTAAAAATTCAATTCTATGCCCATATTGCTTACTGCTTCCACTGTTCATTTACCCAATCTAATTAGCGATTTAGGTCTAATTTTAGTCACTGCAGCCATTGCCGTACTCATTTTTAGAATCTTAAAACAACCGTTAGTTTTAGGATATTTGGTTGCGGGATTTTTAGCTGGAAGCGAGTTTGACTTTTTCCCAACCGTCAAAGACATGAATAGTGTCACCGTTTGGGCAGAAATTGGCGTGATATTTCTTTTATTTAGTTTAGGACTCGAATTTAGTTTCAAAAAACTAATGAAAGTCGGCGGAACAGCTTCCATCACGGCGTTAACCCAAATCATCACGATGGTAGCTTTGGGTTACTTCGTAGGGCAAATGATGGATTGGGGCAAAATGAATAGTTTATTTTTAGGCGTAATTTTATCTATTTCTTCCACTACAATTATCTTAAAAACCTTTGACGAACTAGGCGTAAAAACACAAAAATTCGCGGGAAATGTAATTGGAGCATTAATTGTACAAGATATTTTAGCCATTTTAATGATGGTTTTATTGTCAACAGTTGCTGTAAGTCAGCAATTTTCGGGTACTGAATTATTTCAATCCGTTTTGAAATTGGTTTTCTTTTTAACCATTTGGTTTGTAGCCGGAATTTTCTTCATTCCAACATTACTAAAAAAAGCCAAGCATCTTTTAACCGATGAAATGTTACTAATTGTTTCATTGGCTTTGTGTTTGTTGATGGTTTTGTTTGCTGCAAATGTAGGATTCTCGCCTGCTCTTGGTGCATTTATTATGGGTTCGATTATTGCAGAAACCACACAAGCCGAACACATTGAACATTTGGTAAAACCAGTAAAAGATTTATTTGGTGCGGTTTTCTTCGTATCGGTCGGAATGTTAATTGATCCTGAAATGTTGATGAAATATGCGTTTCCGGTTGGAATTCTAACTTTAGTAGTTATTCTTGGACAATCCCTTTCTTCGACCATTGGCGCTTTACTTTCGGGACAACCGTTGAAACAATCCATACAAACCGGAATGAGTTTATCGCAAATTGGCGAGTTTTCGTTCATCATCGCCACATTAGGAATGACATTAAATGTAACAAGCGATTTCTTATATCCAATTGTAGTTGCGGTTTCAGCCATCACCACCTTTACAACGCCATTCATGGTGAAATTTTCAACGCCTTTATCCATCTTTTTAGAAAAAAAACTACCCAGACGTTGGGTAAAAAGAATAGAACGCTACAGCGCCAATACGGAAGCTATTAAATCGGTAAGCACATGGCAAATTGTATTAAAAGCATATTTGACTCAGGTGATTGTTCACTCAATAATTATTGTAGCGATTATTCTACTTTCATCCAAATATCTACTGCCATTCGTAGAAGATTCACGTTTTGGTAATGCGATTGCAGCTTTAATAACTGTTCTAATTTTATCACCCTTTTTATGGGCGTTATCGTTGCGAAGAGTAGCTATAGAACAAGTTCAAGAACTGATGCAATTTAGAAAATATCAAGGTCCTATTATCGTTTTAGTATTCTTTAGAATTGCACTTTCTCTTTTTTACATGGGATTTGTATTGAATGAATTTTTCTCTCCTGTAATTGCCTTTATAGCTTTAGTCGTTGGAATTGTGTCGTACATTTTATTCCCGAAACGATTGCATGCTTTTTACAACAAAATTGAAGGTCATTTCTTGAAAAATTTCAACGATAGAGAAATTACGAAACAAGCCAACAAAAGACAGAATGTATTATCGCCTTGGGATGGTCACATGGCGGATTTTATTATTGCTAAAGAATCGAATTTAGCAGGCAAAACATTGGATGAATTAAAAATTAGAGAGCAATTCGGAATCAATATTGCGTCTATCAAACGCGGCGATGTCACGATTAATATTCCGATAAGAACCGAACGCTTATTTCCTGGTGACGAAATCAACATAATTGGCACTGATGAACAAGTGAAACTATTCAAAAATTACTTAGACAAGCACGAAATTGACGAACCAGAAGATATTATTAAAGAAGATATTATTCTGCAGCAATTAGAACTTAAAAACCGTGTTTGCATCGGAAAAAGTATCCGAGAATCGCAAATTAGAGAGAAAACACACGGCATCATCGTAGGCATCGAACGCAACGGAAAACGTATTCTAAACCCAGAATCACACTGGATTTTAGAATCTGATGATATTTTGTGGATTGCTGGTGATCGGAAAAAGATTAATGAGTTTTTGAAACAATAAATTCAACGTAAAACCTCAACACGAAGTCATTGCGAGGAACGAAGCAATCTCAAAAAATTGTAAATCATGAAACCAGGATTTATCTATATCATAACGAACAAAAACAACACAGTACTTTATATTGGTGTTACTTCGAATTTACCACAACGAATTGAAGAACATAAACAAAAACGTTATGAAAATTCATTTTCTGCACGTTACAACCTAAACAAATTAGTTTATTATGAGCAATTTCAAATGATTGGCGATGCTATTGGAAGAGAAAAACAATTGAAAGCAGGGAATCGAGCTACAAAAGAAAAACTAATCAATAGTATGAATCCAAATTGGAATGACTTATATAGCGAAATAATTGACTTAATGAATATTTAGATTGCTTCGTTCCTCGCAATGACTTTGAGTTTAAAGTTTGTGTTTAAATTTTAAGATTTTATTAAGATTTTGGCACGAATCTTGATTTTTCTTTCAAAACCAACTTTATGAAAACTATTTACATCCTTATCTTTTCAATTGTAATGTTCTCTTGTCAAAAAGAAAAAACGTCTTTACCAATTGAAGAAAATTCGATTGCAATTGCTTCTCAATTAAAAACGGATAAATTACAAACTTTTGAGTTTGTTCTTAAAAACGACACCTTAATTTCAGGGAAAGAAGGAACTAAAATTTGGATTACTAAAGATTTATTCGAAAATTATACAAATGGAAAAATCACTTTTGAATTAAAAGAGTTTTATTCAAAAGAAGATATGATATTAAATGGTTTATCAACTTTGACTAATAAAGACGAATTATTAGAATCTTCGGGAATGTTTTATATTAATTTTAAAGAAGGCGATAAACAATTGAAAATCAAAAATGGAAAATCATATAAAGTAGAAATTCCAAATAAACCATTAGAAAATAGTAACATATATTATAACGATAATGATTCTATTTTTAGATGGGAATTAAGTAAAAATAAAATATACACCGAAATATCTGATATTCTAAGAAATCTGGAATATTTTAAATCTGGAAAATGGAAATATGAGAATATTCCTGACAAGTTCAAAAAAAGAGTTGTAATAGATAGTCTTGAAATTGTAAAAAAAAGAGATTCCCTGAAGTATTTAAAAATTATAAATGAGGATAAGAAAAAAAGCATTGAAGCATTAATTGAAGAGAATAGTGAGTGGGAAATAGTATTAGAAGACAAAAACTTATCAAAAGAAGAAAAAATTGAAAGGCACAATTTTTATGAAAACCAAAATCAAATTTATTCTTTCACATCAGATAAATTAGGCTGGATAAATATTGATAAAATCTTAGCTTATGAAGTTGAGAAAGAAATAACTGTTAGAAACACAAATCAAGAACTTAAATATTTTTCATTAAATCTGATTTATCAAAACAATCAGTCAATCTTAAACTATAATTTAAAGCCTTTTGAAATTCAATCAAATCTAGTTAAAATTGTCGGTAAAATCAAAGTTGTTATTTATGCGAATTCAGGAAATAAAATTATGTTTGATTCGTTTTATATAGATAAAAATTCAAAAAATGAATTTGATTTAAATTTCAAAGAAACCACTTTGGATAAATTAAAGCAAGAACTAATCTCAAACTAACATGAAAACCCATTTCACCTTACTTTTATTATTCAGTTCGGCTTTAAGCTTCAGTCAAAATCAAAACAAAATTGATTTAGAAAAACTGAAAACAAAAGTATATCAATTGGTAAACGAAGAACGTTCTAATAACGACAGAAAATTACTTGGTTTAGATATTTATTTGAAAAAAGCAGCTGACGACCATGCTAAATACATTGCAAAAGCACAAACTTTAACACACGAACAAACAGATGCAAAAAAGGAAACTCCGAAAGTTCGTGTTTACTTTTATGGCGGAAATTCATTTGTTTTAGTGGGTGAAAACTTATTATTCACAGGAATTAAAGACCAAATTTACACGGAAGTCGATTTAGACGCTTTGGCTTTAAAAATGTTCAATCTTTGGAAGAAATCACCCAATCATTTGAAAAATATTTTAGATCATCAATATTTCTATACAGAAATCGGTTTTAGCATCGATTGGGAAAACAAGAAAATTTATGCGGTACAAGTTTTTGGCACAAAATAAAAAAACCTGACAGGTTTTAGAAACCTGTCAGGTTTGTATTAACTTATATGAGATTCCTACGGAATGACAACCATTATACATAATATGATAAACTGAACACTGCGACTGATCACTGAAAACTAAAAATTATCTCGAATAATTCGGAGCTTCTTTCGTAATCGTTACATTGTGTGGGTGACTTTCGCCAATACCACTTGCAGTAATTC
>JBILST010000107.1:0-7515 GCA_044371865.1 Flavobacterium sp. | reverse complement strand
CCTGTTAATAAAGGTCTTCCTTCTCCAGTTGCATTTCCAACCCAAATTCCCACTACGTAATCTTTGGTAACACCAATTGCCCAAGCATCTCTACTTCCAAAACTAGTTCCTGTCTTCCAAGCGATTTCTAATGAAGAATCGTAGAATTTCCATGCTTCATCACCTTCAGGCCGGTTGACTTCTTTCATTGCATTAAAGGTTTGCCAAATAGCGCCAGCACCAAAAATGTTTTTCTGACGTGAACTACTTCCAAAATCAGGTTGAAAATTGAAATCGTAATTCAAATTTTGCATTTCATTTTTTCGATAACATGAATTGGCATTGAAATAAGTCAGCGTTGAAGACATATAAGCATATGCTTTACACAAATCCCATAAATTCGATTCCGCTCCACCTAAAATCAATGATAAACCGTAATTTGAAGGCTGACGATTAACATTTCGCAACTTCAATTGTTGTAATTTTTCATAAAACTGATTCACTGAATAATCTTGCAACATCAAAACCGACGGAATATTCAAAGAACGCGCCAAAGCTCTACTCGCAGGAACCGCACCATCATAAGTTAAATTGAAATTCTGTGGTGAATATCCTGAAATTTGTGTAGGAACATCAGGAACCAAAGTTTGCGGTAAGATGTAACCATCATTCAGCATAGCAGCGTACAAATAGGGTTTCAAAATACTTCCTGTACTTCGTGGCGCTTCAATAACATCGACATCTTTTTGATGTTCTTTGTCTGTTGGGCTATTCCCAACATACGTAATTACGTTACGAGTTTTTACATCCACCACCAAAACCGAAATATTATAGACTTGGTTTTGTTTGTAATAGTTATAATATTGTTTTACGATTTCGTTGGTACGTTCTTGCAAATCCAATTGAATGGTGGTTTTTATTTTTTCAGCTGGATGTTCTTTTGCTGCTTTTTGAACCAAATGAGGCGCAATTTGTGGCACATCAAATGGTTTTTGAGGCAAACTTTCTTGCAATGATAATTCGTAAGTTGCTTTATCAATGACTTTATCGTTGTATAATTTCTGTAGCAATCTATTGCGTTTCGCTAATAATCGTTCCTGATTTTTTCCAGGATAAATTAAACTTGGTGCATTGGGTAAAACCGCTAAAGTAGCCGCTTCTGCCCACGATAATTGATGCGGTTGCAATCCGAAATATTTCCAAGACGCCATTTCCAAACCTACAACATTGCTTCCAAAAGGCGCATGAGCACAATACAATTCCAAAATCTTATCTTTCGAATGACGAAATTCTAAACGCGTTGCGAGAATCATTTCAATTCCTTTTTCAAAATAGGAACGCGATTTTCCATTTCGATGCAAACGAATCACTTGTTGGGTTAGCGTACTTCCGCCACGAACGACGCGATTTGCTTTTCGATTTTGCTTAAAAGCATGATACATGGAAATTGGGTTAAACCCAAAATGCTTATAAAAATGTTGGTCTTCAAAAGCAACAATACATTTCTCAAATTTATGCGGCACACTATCACTTTCGGGAAAACGCCATTGCCCATCAGAAGCGATTTTAGCTCCTAAAAGTTGCCCGTCTTGACTTTCAATTACAGTGGAATAGTTGTTCTCGAAAAGTTGTCTTGGGAGTGAAAAATAGTAAACAACCAAAAGCAACAACAAGACAATTGATTTTATCTTATTGTTTTTTACTTTTAGTTTGATGAAATTATAAAATTTCGAGATTCGCTCTTTCACTTTAATTGTTTTCAAAAAAGTTATCATAAAATTGATTCAACTTTTTACCTCGAAACGATTTTTTATACACCAATTGAACCGAATCTTTCTCCAAAGTTAAATTTTCTGAATACTTAATATATTGAGCATCATGTTTCATGTCGGCAATTTTTAAGCCAACTTCTACTTCTTTAAATGGAATAAGTTTTTGATTTTTCCAATAATAAATAGTTTTAGTATTGGGCATATACCAGCTTCCGCCGTATTCGACTTCTATTCTGTTTAATTGAGGTTTAAATTCGTACATACTTGAAAAAAATCCACCACCATACATAAATTTATTTTCTTCTTTTGAAAAACTGTAAAAATTATTCCAATGATTTCCGTTCATATTAGGATAACCAATAGTATGTATTTCCTTAACACCATCATTATTTAAATCTACATTTAGATAATATGATAATTCATCTGTTTCAAAACTATCAACTAAATTCCATTCTTTATTTTCAAGTACATAAAATTTTATAACATCACGTTCTTTTCCAAAATTGGTAAATATCGCAAAAACATTTCCGTCTTTTTCTAATCTTGTTAATCCTAATGTAATACCATCGAATAATTGATTTTCTCCAAAATCACCAATCGCGTTATATATTGAATCAGAAGTAATTTCTTTATCTTTATTAATATTTAATCTCAAAACACTATCAACATTTACAACTATTTCTTTTTCAGATTCTTGAACTTTTTGATAAGTTACAGAATCAGTATTTACAACATTAGTAGTGTCACTAATTGAATCACTTTCACTTTTAGTCAAATTTGATTTATTGCTTTTACAACTTACAAAGAAGAACAGTAAAAGTATTCCGATTTTTAGAGCTATTTTCATTTTGAAAGAATTACTACTTCAATGCTTTTACACAATGAAGTAGTTTGTTAATTTATTTCACTATTTGCACCCATTGTCCTATGGTTCTTGCCAAATAATTATTGTCGTACATCGCTTCACATTGCACTCCCGGGAAATAATATTTTCCTAAATAAGTAGCATTCAACAGCATCGTAAATGTTTTGGTTTCACCTGCTCTGATTCCGAAATAGAATTGTGTTCTGTCATCGCGAATATCAATGTAATCGGCTTTGTTTTCGGCATAACTTCCAAAATCGGTATAACGCGAATTCATAATTTCAAATCCAGAAGGAACAATTTGCGAAAGCGCGACATTTTCCAACGATTCATCCGATTGATTTCTAATGGTTACTTGCGCCACGATTTCGGTTCCTTGTTTTACAGAATTTAAATTGAGAATAGTTCCTTTTCTATCTTTATAAACTATCGAAGTTGAGAAGTTTTTCTGAATTTCTTTTTCTTGTCCAACAGGTAAAATCCCACTATTTAATACCCGAACATAAAGTGTTCCGCTATTTTTATTTTGAATTGTTACCGAATTAGTACCTTGTTTTGCTACTAAATTTCTATCCACAAATGATTTTTTTGAACTAACCGTTTCCGATTTTCCAGCTATAGAATACGTCATATTCACCCCTTTTCCGCCGTTTTTAAGTGCGAATTTTGACATCGCATACAAACCAAAAGCAGTAGTTTGCGTACTCATATAACGATTAGACGATAAATCTTTGGCTAATTTGTTTGCCATTTCATATGTTTTCGTTTTGTTATCTACCAAAATGTACGTTTCTAAAACCATAGCTCGATTTCGCTCTGCCGAACCATAGTAATAATCTACATATCGTTTATCTTCTTGAACAGTTGTTGTCCCAATTAGCGATAATGCAGCTTTCTTTTGACCTGCTAACGCATACGCAGCGGCTAATCGTAATTTAGATTCGTTAGAAATTCCAGTGGTTTCTCTTAATCGATTCATTGAACCCATATCGGCTGAACCTGCTAATGCTAGCGTATATAAACGATAAGCTTGTGCAAAATCGTTACGGTATTGTGCGTTGAATCGCCATTTTTTAGCTTCGGATTGTTGGAACGAAATCCATTTATTTTTAAATCCGATTGGTAAAACATAGCCTTTTTTCTCAGCTTCAACCAAGAAATGTCCCGCATAAGAAGTTGCCCAACCATCCACATAATTATTTCCTTGCCAATAACTTAATCCACCATTTGATAATTGGAAATTACCTAATTTTTGAATTCCAGCATTGATATTTCGTTGAATTTCTGCTTTTTTATTGGCATCAATATCCATAATATCAGCCAAATACAATTGCGGAAAAACAGCCGAAGTCGTTTGCTCCACACAACCATGCGGATATTGAATCAAATAACTCAATCGCCCATTAAAATTGATAGTTGGAAAAGACGAAACTTCTAATCTTGCTTTATTGCTTCCTGCCACTCCAAATGTTTTCAAATTGATTGTTTTGGAACCGTTTGCCGGAATTACCATATCTACATAATCATTCGTAACTGGATTTGGATTCGTAATATCAACTTCCACGGCATAGGTCGATTTTTCTTTTCCTGATGTGGCAATAACTTCAATTTTTCCAATTCCTGTTGCACTTCCAACTTCTAAATTAAAGTACACCACTTTTTCATCTGGCGAACTGAAGCTTACATTTTGAGTTGTATTCCCAATGATTCGTACTCCGTTATTCGTTTTTAATTGCACATTAACATTTTTCACTTGGCTTTCCATTGCAAAAACGGTTACTGGCAACATAATTCTTTCGTTTGGAGAAATTTTTCTTGGTACCGAAGCCAAAACCATAACAGGTTTTCTCACAAAAGAAGTTTTTTCAACACTTCCGTAAGCGCTTGTTTTTGCATCTCCAGCAACAATCATTGTTCTTACTGAACCAACATAATTTGGTAAAGTAATCGTATGTGATTTGGTTTGACCTTTTTCCAACTTAAATGGTCCTAAATAAATAACAACCGGTTTAAATCGATTCGCTTTTTTGGCATTTCCTCCTGCTAAATCTTGGTCACCTCCAATGCTAAAAATCTGGTTGATTTTTCCACCATAAGCACCAATTACATCATCGTAAACATCCCAAGTTTTTACGCCAAGCGCTTGTCTTGAATAGAATTTTTCCCAAGCATTCGGTGTTTTAAATCGGGTTAAATCTAACAAACCATCATCTACAATTGCAATGGTGTAGGTCATTTCTTTACCTGATTTTTCACTCACTTTTACAATAGTTTTTTGCTCTGGTTTTAACACGGCAGGAATTGACACTTCTGGCTCTAAAACGGTATTTTTATTGATGACTTCCACAGGCAAAATTCCGTACATTCTAATTGGTGTATCGTTTATCGTAGAAGCGTGTGGTTTTAACAACGAAATATGGAAATACACATTTGGCGCCATATCACCCGTGATAGGAACTTCAATTTGCGTTTCGCCTTTTTTAGTGGTTGCCCAAAGTGTTTTAATAACTTTCGAGCCGTTTTCAATCGAAATTAATGCTCTTCCGCCTTCACTTGACGGGAAAGAAACGATAGCGTTTTCTCCAACATTGTATTTTTCTTTGTTGGTTGTAAATACTAACATATTCGCCGTTTCGCTACTTCCTTGACGCGATTTTCCTGACCAATAGGGCCAATCTATATACGAAGTTAAACTTGTTGCGTGACCATCATTTGTATCTTCAACACGAATTAAATATCTTCCCCAATCGGTTTCTGGAATTTTAAATTGAACGCTTGCTTTTCCTGACGCATCAGTTGAAACCACATAATTTCTGTAAGCGGTTGTTACTTCCGAAGAATTGTATTGTGATAAATCATCTCCGTCAGAATTCCACCACCAGCGCCATTCAACTTTATACACACGAACTTCTAAGTTTTTAACTGATTTTGGGTTTCCTAATTCATCTAAAGTTACAATGTCGTATTTGTTTACTTTATCAGTTTCTAATAAGCCGTATTTATTTGGTTCTGGAGCTTTTATTCCAACGTAAGTTTTATACGGTGAATAGGTTGCTGTTGCTACATCGGTACTAAAATCACCTCCGTTTTCAAAAGCTTTTGTTTGAAAAACCATTTTCAATTTTCCTGGTGCTTGACTTGTAATTTTAGGTTGAATTGCCACTTTAGCTTTTCCTAAATCATTTACTTTTCCTGAAAAAACGTTTACTTCTTCGGTATAAAATTTACGCACTTCATCATCAAAATCATATTTTTCATACTTTTTGAAAACAGTTTGTTGTTCCAAGAATTTAGCTTGCATTTCTACTTTCAGGTTTTTTGCAATTGCTCCATGTAGCCAAGCTACTTCAACTTCGCCACCGTTTAATCGTTTGCCAGTTAATTGTTTGTCGGCAAAACTATTTTTGATTTTTAAACGATTAGGTTTGATGGTTTCTATTTTAATACTTTTGTAAAAATGCACACCACCAACCGAAATTTTGACTTCCCAGTTTCCTGTTGGGTCAGTATCTTTTGTGGCTAATTTAAATTTATAATGGTTTAAAGTATTATATTTTTGAACCATTTGGTAACGCATTTTTCCTTGCGGATCGCTTAGTTTAAAAGTAATTGGATGCGATTTTTCTAATTTGCTTTCCACATCATTCAGCATGAAAGCCAAATGCAACGTATCACCTGGACGCCAAACACCTCTTTCGCCATAAATAAAACCTTTTAATCCTTTTTGTAATTCTTCGCCACCTACATCAAAATTACTCACTGATAAGGATTGCCCTTCATCAAGTTTTACATAAGTAGTATTTTTATCTTTGGTAGCTATAGCAAAATAAGCATATTTTTTCAATTCGGTTTTAGCCATTCCTTCGCTATCCGTTGTAATAGTTTCTATAAGTTGTTGTTGGAAATTATACAATTCAATTTTTGCAGAAGCAACAGGCTCTGTAGAAACAATATTATTCACAGCGAAAACATACGAACCATTACCACCTCGTTTTGCAATTACTCCTAAATCGGAGGCTATAACATTTGTAAATATTTTATTGTTGAAATAGTACGAATCTGTGCAAGGATCTTCTCTTTCATACCAGTTATATCCTTCATAATAGTAATCATCATAATAATCTTGATAGCTTCTTACTTCATCGTCTTTTTCTTCCTCTTCTTCATTTTCTACCATTGCAGAAGAAGAACATTTGTATAGAGAATATTTACGTTTATATGATATTTCGACATGATAAATAGCGCCAGGATTTGGAGTAATTATGTTTGATAAATCAATTGCATATGCATTCCATTTGCTAGAATTTTGTAATTTATTTTTATTTAAGGCAATGGTCTTTTTAACTATGGGTTGCGCAACTTTTCTTAAATTCTGATTTCCATTTAAATCGTTATCTTGTAAAAATTGGAGAATATTGTTTTCATAAATTTGATACACTTTTACGTCTACCGCACTCAAATTTACTGCTTCAAAATTTATTTTTAAATTATTAGAACTAGGTAAAATAGTACCGCTTTTTATAAAACGGACAGCTGGTTTTGTTTGATCAAATGTAACTTTTTCTGAAAAATTTTGTTTCATTTTATAACCGTCTTCGCTTTCAATTCCTTGAAAAACTTCTACTAAAAGTTCGCCTTTTACGGTTTGATCTAAAAATACTTTAAGTAAATTTCCAGCAGTAGCAAATCGTAAATTTGAAGCGGATTCTATTTGTACCAATCCTGAAAAATCTTGATCTCTGTTTAATGGGTCAGAAAAGTTTAATAGTAATACTTGATTGTTGTCTTTCTCAACTTCAGCTGAAACAATTTTAAAATTATTTTTCCCAGGAATCTCATACAGCATTTCGCCTTTTTGGTCGATATCAAATGGAGTTCCGTCCCAAGAAATTTTAATTT
>JBILST010000106.1:0-7567 GCA_044371865.1 Flavobacterium sp. | reverse complement strand
AACGAAAGAGCTGAAGTTGCTAACCCCAAGGAAGTGCCTATTTCTAAAACACTTTTTGGTTGAAAATAGCGAACAATTCTAAAAAGCAATTCTGCATTTTTTGGAGTAATTCCAGCGGTTTGTGCAATTTTAGCAATTTCTCTTGTATTCGATTTAAAAACGCGCGAACCTACACCAAAATCGGTAACTTCAATCGTGTTTTTATTTGCTAAAAGCGATTTTCTATACGATTTTAATACTTCGTATTCTGAATATTTAGTGTTGTCATAAAAACATTTCGTAACCAAATCAAACACAAAAGGTGAATGCACTCCATGTTCGTTTTTGGAGTGGAAAAGGAATTTTATGTATGATTTAATTATGTGTTGCATTTATAGTGATTAGTGAAAAGTGAATAGTAATTAGTCTGGCTATTCACTAATTACTATTCACTAATTACTTTTTTTATTCCATTTTCGAACTCAATTCAAACCAACGCTCTTCTTTTTCTTCTAAAGACTGAATGATTTTTTGCAATTCGTTGGCTTTGGCTTCAATTTTATCATCAGAAACTTTTCCGTCGGCAAATTCTTGTTCGATTTGTTTTTTGTTGTATTCTAAATCTTTGATTTCACGTTCTAATTTATTGAATTCCTTTTGTTCGTTGAAATTCAAACCCGCTGAAGCAGTATTTTTTTCTTTCCAACTTACTTTTTCAGTACTAACCGAATTTAAATTTTTTGGTTCAGCCGAATCTTCATAACTTCTAAAATCAGAATAATTTCCTGGGAAATCTTCAATTTCACCTTCGCCTCTGAAAACAAATAAGTGATCCACAATTTTATCCATGAAATATCTATCGTGACTCACCACTAATAAACATCCAGGAAAATCCAATAAGAAGCTTTCCAATACATTTAAGGTTACAATATCTAAGTCATTCGTTGGTTCATCCAGAATCAAGAAATTTGGATTTTGAATTAAAACCGTACATAAATACAGACGTTTTAATTCACCACCACTTAATTTTTCTACGAAATCGTATTGCTTTTTCGCATCAAATAAAAAGCGTTCTAATAATTGCGAAGCCGAAATAATTTTACCTTTCGTCAACGGAATGTATTCGCCATATTCTTTGATAATGTCGATGACTTTTTGACCTGGTTTTGGATTGATACCACTTTGGGTGTAATACCCAATTTTAATCGTATCACCAATAATCACTTTACCTGAATCAGGTTGAATGGTTTGGGTTAAAATGTTTAAGAAAGTTGATTTTCCTGTTCCGTTTTTGCCAATAATTCCAATGCGTTCACCACGTTGAAACGAATAACTGAAATCTTTTAAAATGGTTCTGTCAGGAAAGTCTTTGTTCAATTTTACCATTTCGATAATCTTGCTTCCCATGCGCTCCATATTGATTTCGAGCTCTACTACATTTTCTTTTCTACGACTTTCCGCTTTTTCTTTAATCACGTAAAAATCATCTTGACGCGATTTTGATTTGGTAGTTCTAGCTTTTGGTTGACGACGCATCCAAGCCAATTCTTTTACGAATAAGTTTTGTGCTTTGTCGATACTCGCATTTTCAGAAGCCAAACGTTCTTCTTTCTTTTCTAAATAATACGAATAATTGCCTTTGTATTGGTATATTTTTCCATTGTCTAATTCGATAATTTCGTTACAAACACGTTCCAAAAAGAAACGGTCGTGCGTTACCATAAACAAGGTGATATTTTCTTTAGCAAAATAGTCTTCTAACCATTCAATCATTTCTAAATCCAAGTGATTGGTTGGTTCATCCAAAATCAATAAATCAGGTTTACTAATCAAAATAATGGCTAACGACAAACGCTTTTTTTGTCCACCCGACATGTTTTTAACTTTCATTTTCAAGTCTTCCAACTTCAGTTTGAACAAAATTTGTTTGAATTGTGTTTCAAAATCCCAAGCATTGTGTCGGTCCATATCGTCAAAAGCTCTTTGATACGCTTCTTCATCATTAGGATTTTCTAAGGCTTTTTCGTAACGTTCAATTACTTTCAGAATTTCATTGTCCGAAGCAAAAATATTTTCCTCAATGGTTAATTCGTCTTGTAAATTATTGTTTTGCGACAAAAACGCCATGTTGATTTCCTTTCGAATCACCACTTGACCTGTATCAGGTTCGTCCAAACCATTAATCATGTTCATAATAGTGGTTTTTCCCGAACCATTTTTAGCGATAAAAGCTATTTTTTGATCTTTATTAATTCCAAACGAAACGTCTTTAAAAAGAATACGTTCGCCATAGGATTTAGAGATATTTTCGACTGATAAGTAATTCATAATACAATTTAGAAGTGCAAAAATAGTTTATTGTATCTAAAGATTATAGATTATTTCCTAACTTTGTGAAAATGCATTTTATGACTTCCAAAAAGAAAAATAAAATAGAAGAACCAACAGAAGCTTACGAAGTAACTCCAAAAAGAGAAGTTACCTCTGAAGAATTGCATCCTGTTTTGGTTCAATTGCTTGAAAAATCTATCAAAGAAATTGAAGAAGGTAAGACATCTACACACGAAGAAGTAATGAAACGATTTAGAGAAAAATTTCCATTGCAGAAATGATTTATAAAATTGAATGGACTTTTCGTGCTGAAATTTCCTTTTTCGAGGAGGCTCAATTTATTTTACAAAAGTGGAATATTTATGAGGTAAATAAATTTGAAAGTTTAGTTGAAAATGAGTTAAAAAGACTGTCAATTCATCCAATGATTGGAAATTTAAAAGTAGATGATATTTATTCTTTGTCAATATCCGATCAAACAACATTGTTTTACAAAATAAATAAAGATTTAAGTCTGATTGAGTTATTATTGTTTTGGAATAATTTAAGAAATCCAGATGATTTAATCAAACTATTATAATGCAACTATCCGTAATCATTCTCAACTACAATGTGCGCTATTTTTTAGAGCAATGTGTTCTTAGTGTTCAAAAAGCATTGGAAGGCATTGATGGTGAAATTATAGTCATTGATAATGCTTCATTAGATGATAGTTGTGAGATGATGAAAACCCAATTTCCACACATCAAACTCATCGAAAACAAAGACAACTTAGGTTTTCCAAAAGGAAATAACATCGGAGTTGCTCAAGCCAAAGGCGAATATATTTGCATCTTAAATCCTGATACTGTTGTTGCGGAAGATACTTTTTCTAAAATACTGAACACTAAAAACTGGCAACTGAACACTGGAATTATTGGTTGTAAACTAATCGATGGAGCTGGAAATTTTCTTCCCGAAAGCAAACGTGGCGTTCCAACACCTTGGGTGGCTTTTACTAAGATTTTTGGATTGTATGAAATTTCAAATTATTTTGGAAAATATTATGCTCAGCATTTGTCTGAAAACGAATCTGGGAAAGTGGATATTTTAGTTGGCGCTTTTATGGTAATGAAGCGCGAATTGTATCTCGAAGTTGGTGGTTTTGATGAAAATTGTTTTATGTATTCGGATGATATCGATTTGAGTTATTTGGTATTGAAAACAGGTAAATCGAATTATTATTATCATGAAACTTCGTTGATTCATTATAAAGGAGAAAGTACAGTTCGAGATGGAACTTATATGAAGCGTTTCCGTGAAGCGATGCAATTTTTCTATAAAAAGCATTTTAAGAAATCATGGATTTTTGATGTGATGATGCAAGTAGGAAGTTTTGTTTTTAGTTTGTTGAAAAAGAATCAGCAGAAGAATGAAGTACGAAATATTGACGAATACATTGTTTTTACAAAAGAAAATTTGAAGTTAGAGCTATCAAAAAAAACTACTTATTTGTCTGATTTTAATCAATTTGAGTATCAATCTCAAAAAAATATAGAAATAATATTTGATACCACTAGTTTTAGTTTTACTGAAATTATTACTTTTATGCAGTTAAATAAGACTAAAAATATGAGTTTCAAGAATTATATTTTAAGTTCTAATTATTTAATAGGAAGTAATAATTCTAATGATAGAGGGCAAATAAGATTGTTGTAAAAAATTATTGAATTCTCTGTATATTGATTGAAAAATTATTATTTTTGCAAATCAAATAGAAAAAAACAACTTTAGTTTAAAGATATGGCAAAGTTTGAATTGAAATTACCTAAAATGGGTGAAAGTGTTGCTGAAGCAACCGTAACCAACTGGTTAAAAAAAGTTGGCGATAAAATTGAAATGGACGAAGCAGTTCTTGAAATTGCTACTGATAAAGTAGACAGTGAAGTGCCTTCAGAAGTTGCAGGAACACTTGTTGAAATTTTATTTAATACCGATGATGTGGTTCAAGTAGGACAAACGATCGCTATTATCGAAACGGAAGGTGGTGCTGTTGCATCAACTCCAGATGTTAAAGCAGACGCTCCAGTTGCAGTTGCTGAAGTTGCGAAAGCAGTAGAGGTTGCTAAAGAAACTGTTGCTCCAGCTGATTTTTCTGCATCAGAAAAATTCTTTTCGCCATTAGTGAAAAACATTGCAAAAGAGGAAGGAATTTCATTAGCAGAATTAGAAGCAATTGCTGGCTCTGGTAAAGATGGCCGTGTAAACAAAGAAGATTTATTAAATTATATCAAAAATAGAGGAAGTCAAACTAGTGTTCAGTCTTCAGCTCCAAGTATTCAGTCAACACCTGTTGCTCAAAACTCGAAACCCGTAACTTCAAACCCGCAACCGGTTTCTGTAAATGGTGGGGATGAGATTGTAGAGATGGACAGAATGCGTAAGTTGATTTCAGGTTACATGGTAGCTTCAGTTCAAACTTCGGCTCACGTTCAGTCGTTCATTGAAGTTGATGTTACGAACATTGTGAAATGGAGAGATAAAGTGAAAGCTGCTTTCGAAAAAAGAGAAGGTGAGAAGTTAACTTTTACACCAATTATGATGGAAGCGGTTGCTAAAGCATTGAAAGATTTCCCGGGAATGAATATTTCAGTTGATGGTGATTTTATCATCAAACGTAAAAATATCAATTTAGGAATGGCTGCTGCTTTACCAAACGGAAACTTAATTGTTCCTGTAATTAAAAATGCAGATCAATTAAACTTAGTTGGAATGGCAAAAGCAGTAA
Organism: Flavobacterium sp.; assembly: GCA_044371865.1. Classification (GTDB taxonomy): domain Bacteria; phylum Bacteroidota; class Bacteroidia; order Flavobacteriales; family Flavobacteriaceae; genus Flavobacterium. The sequence goes on along the minus strand of JBILST010000106.1, from coordinate 2,490 downwards.
ACGATTTAGGAAATCGTGCTAAAGCAGGAAAATTAAAACCAGACGATACACAAGGTGGAACATATACTGTGACAAATGTTGGAACTTTTGGTTCTGTTTTTGGAACGCCAATTATCAACCAACCACAAGTAGGTATTTTAGCTTTAGGAGCTATTAGAAAAGTGCCTGCAGTTATTGAAACTCCAGAAGGTGATTTTATTGGAATCCGTCAAAAAATGTTCTTATCGCACTCTTATGATCATAGAGTAGTTGATGGAGCGTTAGGAGGAAGTTTTGTAAAACGTGTAGCGGATTACTTAGAAGCTTTTGATGTAAACAGAGATTTCTAATTTGAAATAAATTTATAAGATAACCCGATACTGAAAAGTATCGGGTTTTTTGTTATTTTTGATTTATTAAATCCATCTTATGAAATTTTTGTATCCATTAATTTGTATCTTATTCTTAACTATTTCTTGTAAAGAAGCAATTAAAAATAAAAGGAAATTTGTAGCAGAGCAAACTTTTGAAGAAATTCAATTCGTAGAACCAAAGGTTAGTAATAGCTTAGTTGTGAATAACAAAGAAGATTTGTTAGGTTATTGGGTGGGCGATTTTAATGCCAATTTATCGGACGAAGAAATGGATACGATTTATGGAAATGAAAAATATTCCAATTTAATTACGAGAAAAATTACATTTTCGATAGATGAAATTAAAGGTGATTCTATCATTGGACATTCAATTTCTGCTGGAAATATTAGTCCATTTAAAGGTGTATTATTCGAAAATACCTCTGGTTTTACAATGACAGTTGATGAGTTCAAAAAAACAAAAACCGATGGAAATTTTTCAATTCAAATTAAAAAGACCGATTCTGTTATGAAAGGAAATTGGGAAGCTTACAAACAGTCTGAATTAATGATTTATAAACGAAATTTTGATTTAAAAAAGAAACTTTTTGTTTATGATAAAGCACAAAACTTAGACATAACTTTCTTCGATACAGATAAATCAAAAGAATATGTTTATGCTACAGATACAATTGATGGGAAGGTTGAAGAGTATATTGATAACGAATATTATGCAACTACAGAAAAGTTGTTCGAAAAGAACGCTTCAAATGAAGAACTAACTTCAGATTTTGTTTCTAATTTATCAAAAGCTGATATTTTTATTCTTAGAAATTCCATTTTTGCACGTCACGGATTCGCTTTTCGCGATAAGCAATTGCGCGTTTATTTTGAGCAATTTTATTGGTATATGCCAGTTTTTGGAGATGTTAAAGATGAATTAACAGAAATCGAAAAGAAAAATATTGATTTGCTACTTCGATATGAGAAAAATGCTGAAGAATACTATGATACTTTTGGAAGATAATGTGGATTAAATATTCAAAATACCTTTTGTGGATTGGGTATGTTTATTTTTCATATCTACTTTTATTGATAACGCTTCAGTATATTCCATATGATACAGATGTGGCTTTTTTACGGATTAAACAAGAAGTAATTGTTTTAAATCATTATAAAATTGCTTTTTTTACACATGTGTACACGAGTATATTTTTGATGATTTTTGGCGCATTTCAGTTTTCAAATTACATTCAAAAAAAGCAGATAAAATTACATCGAATTTCAGGAAGACTTTATGTTGGAATCCTTTTGTTGCTTTCTGGACCAAGTGGTTTGGTAATGTCATATTATGCAAATGGTGGTTTGTTGGCACAAGTTTCTTTCTTGTTATTGTCAACTTTTTGGATGTTATTTACTTTTTTGTCTTTGTATTTTATTTTGAAAAAACAAGTGATTAAACACCAAAAGTTTGCCATCCGAGGCTTTGCATTGACCTTATCTGCAATTTCACTTCGATTGTTCAAATATCTATTAGTCTTCTTTTTTGAACCTTTACCAATGGATGCCTACAGAATTGCCGCTTGGTCTGGTTGGACTTTTAATTTATTGGTTGCAGAAATAATTATTTACTATAAATTTTCAAGAATTAGTAAATAAAAAAAATCTTCAATTATCTTTGTCAGATATATTAAATGCTATGGAATTAAAATTAACACGCCCTATCTGCTTTTTTGATCTTGAAACTACAGGAATTGATGTAGCAAGAGATCGAATTGTAGAAATCTCAATATTTAAAGTATATCCAAACGGAAACAAAGAAAGTAAAACTTGGTTGGTAAATCCTACCATTCCAATTCCGCCACAAACCACTGCGGTGCACGGAATTACGGATGAGAAAGTGGCTAATGAGCCAACATTCAAAGAATTAGCTACTCAAGTTCATAACATGATTAAAGATTCTGATTTGGCTGGATTTAATTCGGACAGATTTGATATTCCGCTTTTAGCAGAAGAATTATTGCGTGCTGAGGTTGATTTTGATATGAAAAACCGAGTTTCAGTTGATGTACAAACGATTTTTCATAAAATGGAGGAGCGTACTTTAAGTGCTGCTTACAAATTTTATTGTGGGCAAAGCTTAGAAAACGCTCATAGT
>JBILST010000144.1:0-5899 GCA_044371865.1 Flavobacterium sp. | reverse complement strand
AAGAAGAAATAATTATATGAGTCGCAAGCATTTTTTGAAAAGCACGGTGGAAAAGCTATCATTTTTGCTCGTTTTTTACCGATTGTGAGAACTTTCGTGCCTATTATTGCTGGAATTGTACACATGCAAAAAAGCAAATTTATGTTTTATAACGTATTGAGTTCGCTTTTGTGGTCGTTTCTTTTAGTCTTTGCGGGACATTATTTATATGGATTGTTTAATGAAGAATTTGGAATTGATTTAAAGAAGCATATCGAAAAAATCATTCTGATTTTAATTGCAGTTACCTCATTTCCATTAATCATGAAAGCAATTAAATCGAGAAAAAAGCCTATCGATTAATTATTTACTTTGTAGCAAAGAGTTAAATTCTTGCTTGATTTTTTCAGAATCAGGTGAAGGTGCTTTTGGATTTGATATTTCTCCCTTCGTATCTAATAATACATATCTTGGAATAAAATCAATAGCCAGTTTTTTTAAGTATTCAGAAGTTTTTGGATTGATGATGAAATAACTGTTCTCTGTTAATTTCTCAAATTGATTTGCTTTTTTCCATGCTTCAAAATTAGAATCGGTAGACAAATATAAAAAAACCACATTTTTATATTCATCATGTAATTTTCTTGAAGATGGAAGCGCAGCTCTACATGGTGCACACCAACTAGCCCAAAAATCAATATAGATTACTTTTCCTTTATTAGCTTCAATAATCGCCGATAAGCTAGTTGTTTTTTTGTTCTCATCATACAAAATGACTTCAGATGTGTTTTGTTTTAACGCTTCTATATTGACTAAAAAAGCACTTTCAAAACCTTCTATTAATTTGTAATCGTTCGAGTATTTTTTAAAGATTGCAATGTATGTAGATAGCTTTTGCGAATCTGTTTTTGCAATTCTATTTAAATAGACATACAATAAATATTCTTTCGCTTTAGCAGAAAGCAAGTCCGATTTTTCAATTTGAAGGAAACTATTTTCGTTATCTTCATATTGCATGCTAATATCTTTGGTTTTTGTTTTGTTGTTAGCAGTTTTTAGTTCAAAATCTTTAATTTCTTTTTCGTATTTCTTGATTTTAAATTCATTTTTCACATATAATTCTAAGAAAAAGCGATATGATTTTATCCAAATTAGCGCTTCATTTTTAAGATTGTTTTGATAATCAGAGAAATTTGTTTTTGTGTCTGTGTTTAAGGAGTAAAATGTGATATAATTCAATTGAGAATCATACGTTTCTTTTGAAATTTTCTCCGAATTTAAAAGTTCATCCAATGCTATTTTAGAATTCTGGATAAAGTTTGCTAATTCCGTTTTATATTCCTTTTCTTCTTTTGAATTTCTGCTACGTTTGTTTTCTTGAAAAAAAGTAAAATTATCAATTGGAAAACTAAGATTTAATTGCTTTTCTAAATTCAAATCATACGGTTTTACTTCACGGTTTACTATTTTGAAATTAGGATAACCATTCTCATAATCAATTTCAACGATGTCATTTGCATACAAAATAACTCGTGAACTTTTGTTCAATTCTCTCCAATTGTGGATTAAAAAAATCTTGTCCGATTCAATATTTAATTTTATTGTATCGCTTTTGTCTTTATTATTTGGTGATAGGTAAGTTTCCTTGTACGAATTAAATTCAGAATAATTAATTAACGAATTCATTCTTTTAAATCCGGATGTTTCTTCAAAATGATAATTACTTTTTTTAAAAATAAGCGTAATGTTTTTAGATACATTTTGTGCTGAAAAAAGTTGCGTAAAAAGCAACGTAGTAAAAAGTAAATAATTTCGCATTTTTTCGTTTTTTATATTATAACGCAAATAACGAGATTTAGTGTATAACTAAAAACAAATTATTACATTTACTTTTTTTAATCAGGTATTCATGCAACTCAGCTATTGGGAAATAAAAAATTGGTTTTCAAACGTCGATTTTACGATCGTAGGTAGTGGAATTGTTGGTTTACATACTGCATTAGCGTTGCGCGAACGATTTCCTTCGTCTAAAATTTTAATTCTCGAAAAAGGAATTTTGCCTCAAGGCGCTAGTACAAAAAACGCTGGTTTTGCTTGTTTTGGTAGTATTTCTGAAATTATAGACGATTTAAAAACACATACCGAAGAAGAAGTAATACAACTGATTCAAAATCGATATGCTGGTTTGCAATTGCTTCGGAAAAATCTAGGCGACTCGGTTATTGATTTGAAACCTTATGGCGGATACGAACTGTTTTTAAAAGAAGACGAATCGTTTTATAACGAATGTATTCAGAAAATCTCATTCATCAATGATATCATTAAACCTCTTTTCAAAACAGATGTCTTTTCAAAAGAAGTAGACCGATTTAATTTTGGAGGTATTTTCGAAAACTTGATTTTCAATCCGTTTGAAGCGCAAATCGATACAGGAAATATGATGCAGGCTTTACTAAAAAAAGCACATCAAAACGATATTCTGATTTTAAACAGTCAAACCGTAACAAATTTTGAAGAAGTAAATGATGCAGTTGAGGTTGTAACCAGCGGAATTACTTTTAAAACAAATAAATTATTGTTTACTACAAACGGATTTGCCTCGCAATTGACTAACAATCAAGTGAAACCGGCAAGAGCCCAAGTTTTAATTACTAAACCAATCCCGAATTTAGATATTAGAGGAACTTTTCATTTAGATAAAGGTTATTTCTATTTTAGAAATATTAATGATAGAATTCTTTTTGGCGGTGGAAGAAACTTAGATTTTGAAGGTGAAACCACAACTTCGCACGATATAACAGAATTGATTCAAAATCGTTTGGAAGAGTTGTTAAAAACAGTAATTTTACCACATCAAGAGTTTGAAATTGAACACCGATGGAGCGGAACTATGGGCGTGGGTACACATAAAAAACCAATTGTAGAACAACTTTCAAATAATGTCTACTGCGGAGTGCGTATGGGCGGAATGGGCATTGCCATTGGCAGTTTAGTCGGACAAGAATTAGCAGATTTAATATAATATGGCAAAAAGAACTACTTCAAAAAGTAAATCACCAAAATCACCTGCAAAAAAAAGAACTACAGCTCAAAAGATAGTACGTTTCTTTTGGTTGCTTTTTTTATGGTTTAATATTATTAGTTTTTCCATTGTTTTGCTATTGAAATTTGTTCCGGTTCCATTTACACCACTTATGGGAATGAGAGCTTTAGAACACAATGAAGAAGGAAAAGACATGGTTTGCAGTCACGACTGGGTGCCAATTGACGAAATTTCATTGAATCTTCAAAAAGCAGTTATTGCTAGCGAAGATGGTCGTTTTTTAGAACATTCTGGTTTCGATTTTGAAGCTATGCAAAAAGCTTTCCAAAATAATCAAAAAGGGAAACGTTTAAAAGGCGGAAGTACCATTTCACAACAAACGGCAAAAAATGTTTTTCTTTGGCAAGGCAGAAGTTATGTTCGAAAAGGTTTAGAAGCTTATTATACTGTTTTAATTGAACTAATTTGGGGTAAAAAACGCATCATGGAAGTCTATTTGAATAGTATCGAAATGGGCGATGGTGTTTATGGAGCAGAAGCAGCAGCCAAACATTGGTATCGAAAAGACGCTTCTAGTTTAACTCGTTATGAAGCGGCTGGAATTGCTGCGATTCTTCCTAATCCAAGGAAATATAAAGCTTCCAATTCATCTTCTTATATTAACCGAAGAAAAGCGAGAATTTCTAGAGAAATATCATTTGTTAAATTAGACTATTAAACAGCAAGACTATTGAAAAAAACGATACTTATTACAGGAGCTTCTGGTGGAATTGGTAAAGAAACAACATTGTATTTTGCAAAAAATGGATGGACGGTTATTGCTACTATGATTTCGATTGATTTAGCAGATGATTTAGTAACAACTCCAAATGTATTTTGCTATGAATTGGACGTAACTTCAACGGAAAGTATAACTAAGGCAAAAACAACAATTTTAAACGAACACAAAACTATTAATGTTGTTTTAAACAATGCTGGCTTAGGTTACAGAAGTTTTGTAGAGTTATCTGAAGACAACAAAATTGACAATATTGTTAATGTTAATTGGTTAGGTGCTGTCAAAGTTTGTAGAGCTTTTATCCCAGTATTTAGAGAACAAAATTTCGGACAATTCATCACTATTTCTTCAATTGCAGGTTTAGTTAATTTGCCATTGGGTAGTTTTTATCATTCCACAAAACAAGCGATTGAAAGTTTTTCGGAATGTATGGCGTATGAACTTCTCGATTTTAATGTCAGTGTAAGTACCGTTCAATTTGGAAATGCACCTACTTCTTTTCAATCTAATGTTACTAAATGTAACGCAATGAAAATTGAATCTTATAATAGGTTAATGGATAAAGTGACTTCCATCTTACATAAAAAAACAAAGAAAAACACGAATCTTACTCCTGTTATTACTAAAACATTGTTCAATATTGCTGAAAACCCAAATAAAAATTTCAAAAGATACACCATTGGTTTCGATGCTAATTTAATGAATTCACTTAGACGTTTTTTGGGTTATCGATTGTTCAATTGTCTAATTAGAAAATACACCTTGAAATAATTTTCAATTTTCAGTAACTTTTGTTTTTTGCGAGCGACATATTTATAAAATAAAAAATTATGCAAGCACACGAAATAGATTACCATATTTATGGTGAAGAAATGCAATATGTGGAAATTGAATTGGATCCACAAGAAGTAGTTATAGCCGAAGCAGGAAGTTTTATGATGATGGAAAATGGCATTAAAATGGAAACCATTTTTGGCGATGGAAGTCAAGAGCAACAAGCCGGAATTTTCGGAAAATTATTATCTGCTGGGAAACGCGTTTTAACCGGTGAAAGTTTATTCATGACGGCCTATCAAAATTTAGACATGGGTAAACGTAAAGTGTCTTTTGCCTCTCCATATCCAGGTAAAATTGTCCCGATTGATTTGCAACAATTTGGAGGTAAATTTATTTGCCAAAAAGATTCGTTTTTATGTGCTGCCAAAGGCGTATCGGTTGGAATTGAATTTTCTAGAAAATTAGGAACAGGTTTGTTTGGAGGTGAAGGTTTCATTATGCAAAAGATAGAAGGCGATGGAATGGCGTTTGTGCATTCAGGTGGAACTTTGGCTAGAAAAGAATTACAAGCAGGAGAATTGTTAAGAGTTGATACAGGCTGTTTAGTCGGATTTACCAAAGATGTAGATTATGATATTGAATTTGTTGGGGGAATTAAAAACACAATCTTTGGAGGAGAAGGGATTTTCTTTGCTACATTGCGTGGTCCTGGAATTGTTTACATTCAATCATTACCATTTACTCGTTTAGCAGATAGAATTATTGCATCGGCACCAAAAGCAGGCGGAAGTGGAAGAGAAGAAGGAAGCCTTTTAGGTGGCCTAGGTAGAATGTTAGATGGTGATAATAGATTTTAAAAGATAATAAAATGTAAAAATCCCGCAAACTTCAGTTTGCGGGATTTTTTTGAATAATTTATTTAAATTATTTTAACTCTTTAACACCCATATTGTAAAGGGTAAAAACTTGCATATCCACATTCTCTTGAATAGTTGCTGCAACAGATTTTCCAGCTCCGTGACCCGCATTTACATCAATACGAATTAAAACTGGATTGTCACCCGTTTGTTTGGCTTGCAATTCTGCTGCAAATTTAAAGCTGTGTGCTGGAACTACTCGGTCATCATGATCTCCTGTAGTTACCATAGTTGCTGGATATTTTGCGCCTGCTTTTACATTATGTACTGGTGAATAACCTTTAATGTATTCAAACATTTCCTTGCTTTGTTCGGATGTTCCGTAATCGTAAGCCCAACCTGCTCCAGCGGTGAATGTGTGGTAACGTAACATATCTAAAACACCAACTGCTGGTAATGCAACTT
>JBILST010000104.1:0-7665 GCA_044371865.1 Flavobacterium sp. | reverse complement strand
AATGGTTGAAGATGTGAAAAAATACATCTTGTGTTCCTGATTTACCTGATAAGAATTGTACATCGTCAATAATCAAAACATCAATTAATTGATAGAAATGAATAAAGTCGTTACGGGTATTCTTTTTAACAGAATCAATATATTGTTGTGTGAATATTTCGGCTGAAATATACAACACGGTTTTTTCTGGATATTTGTCTTTTATTTCAACACCAATAGCATGTGCTAAGTGCGTTTTACCCAAACCAACACCGCCAAAAATTAATAACGGGTTGAAAGAAGTTCCTCCTGGTTTGTTAGCTACTGCCATACCTGCACTTCTTGCTAAACGGTTTGAATCTCCTTCAAGGAAATTATCAAAACTATAATTAGCATTTAGTTGTGATTCGATTTTTAAATTACGAATACCAGGAATAACAAAAGGGTTTTTTAATTCTGGATTTTTATTCACAATTGGCACATCTACTTCTTGAGGTTTCACCGCAGTTCTGTTGTAACTTGGAATTTGCTCAGTAAATGGAAGTTTATTGCCATAAGTGTTTTCCATCTTAATTTTATACAATAACTTTGCGCCCGGTCCTAACTCTTTTGTTAAGGCTACTTTTAATAATTTTACATAATGTTCTTCTAGCCATTCGTAGAAGAATTTACTAGGTACCTGAATAGACAACGCATTATCGTTTAGTTCAACTGACTGAATAGGTTCAAACCAAGTTTTGTAAGCTTGATCTTGAATATTGTCTTTTATGAAAGACAGACAGTTATTCCATACCGATTGCGCAGTTTTAGTCATGAATTCAGTTAATTATTACTGGTTTATTTTGATTTTGTATTGATAACAAATATATAAAGAAGGATTATTCTTTAACTATTGTTTGGGATAGCAAATATGTGAACAAAATTCTTTAAAAAAAATTTTTTTGCTATTGATTTTTCAAAAAAAAAATTGTAAGCCTATTAGAGCTTTTTTTAATGTTAATTTAATATAGATTTAATATGAGAGAATATCAATTTCAAGTTCGTGTGCGTTACGCAGAAACCGACCAAATGGGTGTTGTGTATCATGGAAATTATGCACAATATTTTGAGATGGGACGCGTGGAATGGCTAAGGAATATGGGGGTTTCGTACAAATGGATGGAGGAAAATGGAGTAATGTTGCCAGTGGTTACTTTAACCATGAATTATAAAAAACCAGCTCGATACGACGACCTGTTAACGGTTAAAACAATTTTCAAAAGTCAGACCTCTGTAAAGATAGAATTTGACTACGAAATATATAATGAAACGAATGAGTTATTAACAACCGGATACTCCATGTTAGTGTTTGTAGATATGAAAACAGGACGCCCAATTTTGCCTCCAAGTTATGTTTCTGAAAAAATAAATGCGTTATAAAATTTTAAATTTCGGTTAATTTTATTTCATATAAATTTTCAAAAGTGTCCAATAATTTTTGGACATTTTTTTTTCGAATAGATATTTGAATTTCACAATCCATTTCCATTTTTTGAGATATGATTTGGAGATTCTTTTCTTTAATGATTCGCATCACTTTATTCATGTGTGCATAACCAAAAGAAATGATAAAATTTTTGTCAATAGTGCATTCAATTATTTCAGCATTTTCCATTGCCATTTGGGCTGCTGTTTTGTATGCAGTAATCAAGCCACCAACACCTAGTTTTACGCCTCCAAAATAACGAACTACTACAATTATTACATTAGTAACTTCAAATGACTGAATTTGTCCATAAATTGGCATGCCAGCACTGTTATTGGGTTCGCCATCATCATTAGCGCGGTATTGAATTTTTTCTGTACCTATTTGATATGCATAACACCAATGACGCGCAGAAAAATGCTCTTTTCGCAATCGGTCTAAATGTTCTTTTATCTCTTCTTCGTTAGAAACTGGAAAAGCGTAACCAAAGAATTTACTATTTTTTTCTTTGTATAGCACTTCTTCTGAAGCAGTAGAAATGGTTTTGTAAGTATCGTTTTCTAAAAATTCCATTTTAATAAGTAACTAAAAATAGTGCAAACAATGCCAGTCCAATTCCTATTGCATTACGCATAGAAATTTTTTCTTTAAAGAAAAGAATCCCTACAAAAGTAGAAACTAGTACAATAGCAATGTTGTGAATGGTAAATAATGTGGCGCTTTCAAAAGCTTTTGCTTCTAACATTTTTACTAAGTAGTAGAGTGAAAAGAAATTGGGTAAGCCCAAAGCAATTCCACCTAATATATTTCTTCCTGCGAATTTAATTTTTCCGTTGAGACTTAAAAAGAGTAATGTTAATACCCCAACACTAAAAGCACAGAAAAAAGTAACGGATGAAAATAAACCAATTTGATTAGATGGCACATGAAATGTTTGTAAATATTTTAAACTCGAATCGATGGTTCCTGCTCCAATGAATACTAAAATAGGGAAAAGTAAATTACTTGCTTGTTGTATTTCGCCAGTTTCTTTTTTTGAAGTAAAATATACCGCTATTAGAGCTAAAAGAATTCCTAAAATTTTAATCATTCCTAAGGTTTCGTTATATAGAATAACGCCTAAAATGATAGGGATAATTACAGACATTTTAGAAGCAACTGAAGCAACTGAAAGACCATTTCGTTGTGATGTTATTGTTGTAGCATAAAAGGTAGAAATGAATACAAAACCTAATATAACGCTTCCTTTAAACCAATCTTGCGATAGTATTATTGTTGGTGAAAAGGTTGTGTCTAAAAAAAACAGTCCTACTCCAAAAGCAATAAAATAGTTTACTACTAAAGCTTGTAAAGCATCAATATTAAATTTCGCAAAAAGTTTAATAATTATAAAAAGAACAGCATTAAATAAAATGCTTAATAGTAAATAAATCACGTTAGGTTAAATTATTTTTTTGTCAAAAAGGTCAACGACATCATCTTCACCAGGTTTAAGATTCCAAACATGTAAACCTAAATTTTCAGCCATTTTAGTGTTTTCTTCTTTGTCGTCTACAAATAGCGTTTTCTTCGGATTCAAATTATGATTATTAATCACATATTTAAAAGCATTTTCATCGGGTTTTCGCAATCCAATTTCGTAGGAAAAATAAACTTTTTCAAAACAACCATAAAAATCACGTGCAAAAGTTTGTCCTTCTTTGTGCTCAAATTTTTCAATATGAGTATAATCTGTATTGCTAAGTAGGAATAATTTGTATTTAGAGGCTATCATTTGTAGAAATTCTAATCGATACAATGGAAAATCACCTAAAATAGAATTCCAAGCTGTTCTAATTTCAATTAAACTGGCATTGGGAAGATGTTTTTGAAAACCTTCCATAAATTCCAATTCGTCAATTTTACCTATTTCGTACTTTTTATTCAAAGTGTCTAAATCATCATGCCAAGCGGTTAGTCCTAATTTTCTAAATTCGGTATCAATAGCTTGTTTGTTCAAATTGATAAAAACATCGCCAAAATCAAAAATAATTGCTTCAATCATAATTCTTGAAAATTTTAAGTTCATCATTCATTATGTCAAAACTAGCAACCGGATTTCCGGAGAAGGTAGGGGCTAATGTGCCGTTTTGAAATGTTGTTTTACCTATAAAAACTCTTGCTTCATCCCATAAATTTGCATCTATAAAAGATTGTAAGGTTTTATTTCCTCCTTCAATAATTACCGATTGTATATTGTTTTTATATAAAATGGTACAAATTGAAGAAATTAGGTCGTTACCAAAGATAACATTTTCATAGATACAATTCTCAGTTGACGAAAATTTTTCACTTTCTGTGATAATTATTGTTTTCTCTACGTTGTTTTTTATATGATATTGTTCAGATATTTTTCCAGACTTGTCCAAAACAATTCGCGTAGGATTATTTCCTGAAAAATCACGCGCATCTAATTTCGGATTGTCTACTAAAACAGTATTGGTTCCTACCAAAATGGCTTGTTCTTCGGTACGCCATTTATGAACTAATTGTCTGGAATATGGATTTGTAATCCAAATGGGTTTCAATTTGTCATGCTGAACTGGTTTCAGCATCTCAGGCGCAATAAAACCATCAGTAGTTTCTGCCCATTTCAAAATAATGTAAGGTCTTTGCTTTTGATGAAAAGTAAAAAAACGTTTGTTGAGTTCGTTGCATTCGTCTTCTAAAATACCAACCGTTACATTTTTGCCGCTTTCAATCAGTTTTTTGATGCCGTTTCCAGCCACTTTTGCAAAAGGGTCAACCGTTCCAATCACAACATTCGGAATTTCATTCGCGATAATTAAATCGCAACAAGGAGGTGTTTTTCCAAAATGACTACACGGTTCTAAACTCACGTAAATCGTAGCTTCTTTCAACAACGATTTGTCTTTTACAGAATTCACCGCATTGACTTCCGCATGAGGCTCGCCCGCTTTTTTGTGCCAACCTTCGCCAATAATTTTCCCATCATGCACAATCACACTTCCCACTAACGGATTAGGATACGTAGTTCCCAAACCATTTTTGGCGAGTTCAATACAGCGTTTCATGTAAAATTCGTGCGTCGTCATAATACAAAAGTAGTATTTTTAAGATAGAATTAATAATCGATTCTAGCAATTTACGTACTTTTACCCAACAATAAAAATGCTATGTTAATTAGAGAAATCCAACAAAAAGATAATGAGTCGATTGCCAAGGTGATTCGTGATATTTTCCATGAATTAGATGCGCCTAAAGTTGGAACGGCTTATGCTGACCCTGTTTTAGATACGTTATACGAAGTATATCAACAACCACGTTCTATATATTATATCGTTGAAAATGATGGGAAAGTCGTTGGTGGTTGTGGTGTTGCGCCTTTAGAGATGCTGAAACCAGTTCAGCATGACAGTATTGAAGTTTGTGAATTGCAAAAAATGTATTTTGCTCCCGAAATCAGGGGAACAGGTTATGCGGAGAAAATCATTGAAAAGTGCTTGGAATTTGCGAAAACACAAGACTTTCAAATCTGTTATTTGGAAACTTTATCTTTTATGACAACCGCACAGAAACTCTACAAACGAATAGGTTTTGAAAATATTGATGGTCCAATGGGAAACACAGGACATAACAGTTGTGAGGTTTGGATGACGAAGAAATTAGTTTAAAATTATGCTATTAAAACAATACAAATCCCACTTTTTTAATTCATTAAAAAACATTCAAGATGAACAAGAAATCGAAAGTTTCTTTTTTATCCTGACGGAATATTTGCATAACTTAAAGCGAGTAGATGTAGCTTTGAATCCAAATTTTGAACTTTCGGATGCGGAAGTTGAAAAGTGGAATGCTATTTTATCTGAATTACAACAAGAAAAACCCATTCAGTATATCACAAGTGAAGCTTGGTTTTATGGATTGCGTTTTGAAGTCAATGAAAACACTTTAATTCCAAGACCAGAAACTGAAGAACTTGTTGAATTTATTCTAAAAGAAACTTCCATCTTCCAACTTCCATCTTCCATCTTAAATATTTTGGATATTGGAACAGGAACAGGTTGTATTCCTATTTCATTAAAAGCTAATTTACCACAAGCAAACGTTTCAGCAATTGATGTTTCCCAAAAAGCATTAGAAGTGGCTAAAAGAAATGCAGAGTTAAATAAGGTTGAAATCAATTTTATTGAAGCAAATATTTTAGAAGTTGAAGATTTATCCCAACTTCCATCACCCATCATCTATCATCCATCATCCTACAATATTATCGTCTCTAATCCTCCCTACGTTCGTAATTTGGAAAAACAAGAAATCAAGAAAAATGTCTTGGACTATGAACCGCATTTAGCTTTGTTTGTAGAAGATACCGATGCTTTACTTTTTTATAGAAAAATTGCGCAATTGGCATTGAAAAACTTGTCTCCAAACGGATTGTTATTCTTCGAAATCAATCAATATTTAGGAAAAGAAACCGTTGAATTATTAGAAAGTCTAGGTTTCAAAAATATCGAATTGAAAAAAGATATTTACGGAAATAATCGAATGATAAAATGTTCAATTTAGGTTTGTAGCATAAAGTTTTACAAAGTTTTTTCACAAGGTTCCACGAAGATTTAATTTAAAAGCCTTGTAAACCTTGTGCCTTCTTTGTGTTTCTTGTGGTTAACTTTTTATTCATATCTCAATGCTTCCACAGGATCTAATTTCGAAGCTTTTATGGCAGGAATTAAACCAGAAAGAATAGTTACGGCAAAAGTTACTATAAATGCCCAAATAATTGCCATCCAAGGAGTTGTGAAAGCAAATCCAATAGCAGACGCAATTCCATATCCAATTAAAATCCCTAAAATAATACCAACTATTCCGCCTAATTGTCCAATAATTAATGTTTCGGTAAAAAACTGCCAAGCTATTGTGCTTCTTGTGGCTCCTAACGATTTTCGAACACCAATTTCTCGTGTGCGTTCGGAAACCGAAACCAACATTATATTCATTAATGCAATTGATGAACCAAAAATCGTAATAATTCCGATTACCCAAGCTGAAATTCCTAAAACTGCCGTGTTAGAAAGTAACGTTTGAATCAAATCATCGCTGCGTTCAATTCCGAAATTTTCTTTCTCAACAGGACTTAATTTTCGAACTCTTCGCATGGTGATAATCGCATCGTCAACCGCTTCATCTAAAAGCGCTTCGTTGTTAACCATTACGTCTAAATCGTAGTTGATATTAGGTGCCGAAAATAACGAACGTGCTACTTGAGTTGGAATTAAAACTCTTAAATCTTGACTGTTTCCGAAGGTGGAACCTTTCTCTTTTAAAACACCAATAACTTTAAACTTTGCACCACGTATCGAAATGATTTTATCAATCGGATTCAAATTAGCAAACAATCCTTTTTCAAAGTCAGAGCCTAAAATACAAACGTAATTATTGTTAGAAACATCAAACGAGTTTACATTTCTTCCTTTCACCACTTCTAAACCTTTGTTTGGGCAAAAATTTTCGTCAATTCCAACTACCGAAATTTCGGGATCTGTTTTTTTCTCTTGATATTTTACTTCAATAGCCGAACCCGCTGTAAACGATAGGGAAGTAGTGGTAAATGGGAAATTATATTTGTCTTGAAATGCCTTCGCTTCTGGATAACTAATGATAGGATTTACTCGTTGTTCCGAATCATTTTGATTAATTTCGGAAGAAAAATCGTATTGACTAATTGAAAAAGTATTGGCTCCCATAGAAGCAAAATCTTTCAAAATTGTATTTTCTAAAGCTGAAACTACTGTTAGAATTCCAACTAAAGCCGTGATTCCAATAGCAATAATCATTACCGTTAACGAAGTACGCAAAGCCTGACCTTTAATAGAATCAAGCGCAATTTTTGTATTTTCTTTAAATAATCCTACCATAACTATAAGACTAAAGTACGAGTGAAATGTTACAGTTTTGTAGTGATTTTTTTTAACACATAGATACATTAGATTTGGATTGTGTATAGTTTTAGGTGTTTCACTTTACATAGTTCACAAAGGCTATGTGTTTTGATGTAAAATGAAATACCTTTTTAGTTTAAATTTAAACTATGTGTCTCCTATGTTTGCTAAGTTATAGATTTTAATATTTAAAGTCAATAATTTTACAAGTTTAAAGTGAAATAGAATGAGAGAACAAATGTGTCTAAATAGTTCAAAGAAACATATTCTCACATAGAAATA
>JBILST010000145.1:0-5851 GCA_044371865.1 Flavobacterium sp. | reverse complement strand
ATGCTTTACAGTATTTAAAAAAATGCTAAAAAAGGTTAAATATGGACAAAATCCACACTTTTTATTTTGTAAGAACGTATTTTTGGATAAAAGTAAGTAAAAAAAATCTCAAAAAAAATACCCCGACGAATCGGGGTTTAGTTAGAATATATAATGTAGCGGTATTGACTATTTTTTCAATAAATCTCTAATTTCAGCTAACAATTGCTCTTGTGTTGGGCCTGATGGGGCAGCTGGAGCTGGTTCTTGCTTTTTCTTCATGCTGTTCATTGCTTTTACCAATAAAAAGATAACAAAGGCAATAACTAAGAAACTAATAACAGCTGCTAAAAATTTACCATATAAAATACCGCCATCGGTTTTTAATCCGGCTAAATCTTCTACTTGTGCTGCTTTTAAGGCTGGGTTTAATAAGGCTGGTGTTATTACATCTGAAACCAAAGAGTTTACAATCGCCCCAAATGAAGCTCCAATAATTACTCCGACAGCCAAGTCCATTGCGTTACCTTTAGCAATAAAATCTTTAAATTCTGAAATCATTCCCATAGTTTTAATTTTAAGAGTTAGTTTTAATTTTAGTATTACGAATATACAAAATTTAAAACAAAAAGTTAATTTTTAAAGAAAATTCGTTTCACACGTTGGGAAATACCGGTAAGAATTTCATAAGGAATGGTTTCAATAACACTTGCCATTTCGGTTACTTTTGGATTTTTTCCAAAAACAATCACTTCATCTCCGGTATTGCAGGAAATATTCGTAACATCCACCATCATCATGTCCATACAAATCGAACCTAAGATGGTCGCTTTTTGATTATTGATGATAACAAAACCTTTTTCATTGCCCCAAGCTCTTCGAATCCCATCGGCATAACCAATTGGTATCGTAGCAACTTTCATTTTTTGAGTCACTCGAAATCTTCGGCTGTAACCAATACTTTCTTCAGGCAAAACTTCTCTTATTTGGGAAATGATCGTTTTTAAAGTGCTCACATTTTCCAACACTTTTAATTCTTGTTCCGAATTTCCAATACCATATAAACCAATTCCCAATCGCACCATTTCCATCTGTTTTTCCGAATAATTGAAAATTCCAGAGGTGTTTAAAATATGACGAATCGGTTTTGAAGGCAATACGTTCTCTAATTCCGAATACATTGCATCAAAACGTTGAAATTGCAATTTCGTAAAATCGTCAAAAGTTTTATCATCACTCGCAGCTAAATGCGAAAACACACTTTTCACTTTAACGAAATTATTGTTTTTTAATAATGAACACAATTCAGAAATCAAATGTGGTTCAAATCCTAAGCGATGCATGCCTGTATCCAATTTAATATGAATCGGGTAGTGAGAAATATTTTGGTGTTGGGCAATTTTTAAAAACGCTTGTAGTCCTGTAATAGAGTAAATTTCAGGTTCTAAATTATAGGCAATCATGGCTCTAAAACTATTGTTTTCGGGATTTAAAACCATAATTGGAGTCGTAATTCCGGCTTTTCGCAATTCAATACCTTCATCGGCAAACGCAACGCCTAAATAATCGACTTTATGATGTTCGAGCAATTTTGCAATTTCATAACCGCCATTTCCGTAGCCAAACGCTTTTACCATCACCATAATTTTGGTGTCGTGTTTCAGTTTGGATTTGTAGAAATTCAGGTTGTAACTAATTGCATCGAGATTGATTTCTAAAATGGTTTCGTGATTTTTTTCTTCCAACAAAACCACAATTTCATGAAAGTTGAAACCACGTGCGCCTTTCACTAAAATGGTTTCGTTTTGAAACGATTGCGTATTGAATTGTTGTAAAAATTCTTGCGTAGTGACAAACGAAATCACATTGGGTAAATCGTTTAATTGTTTTCCAACGGTTTCGCCAATGGTTATAATGCGCTCGATTTTATTTTTCGAAAGCAATTGTTTTACTTGGTTGTAAAGCGTTTCAATAGCAATGCCACTCGTAAAGATATCAGATAAAATAATCGTCTTTTTATCGTGTAATTTTTGTTGTTCTAAGAAATCTAACGCAATTTTCAAGGACTGATAATCTACCGAGTAACTGTCATCGATTACCAAACAATTATTAATTCCTTTTATGGCTTGAAGTCTTAATTCTACTGGGTATAATTCCGCAACTCGATGTTGTATAAACGTAATTTCTTCGCCTAAAAACAACATGAAATTCACACAAGTAATTACATTTTCAATCGAATATTCATCAGAAAACGGAACAACAACACTGAAAGAATTCTCTTTGTTTTTGAAGTTTAATTTGGTTTTACCATTTTCAATTTTCTTCGTAACAAAAAGATTCGCACTTTCATCCGAAAAACTCCAAGTATGTTTTTGGCTGTTTTTTGGAAGTAAAACTTCAATTTCAGCATTCTTTTCTAGTAAAATATCGGAACAATTTTCAAAAAGTTGCACTTTCTCTTTGATTTTGGCTTCGCGATTCGCAAAACCTTCATCATGAACAGAACCAATATTCGTTAATATCCCATATTTCGGTTGAATGATGTGTTCTAAATTCGACATTTCATTAGGCAACGAAATTCCGGCTTCAAAAATTCCCAAATCGTAATTTCCCTCAATCGCTAAAATCGATAGCGGAACACCAACTTGCGAATTATAACTTTTCGGATTTCGAACTAGCAAATGATTTGGACTCAACAAGAAATTCAGCCATTCTTTTACGATGGTTTTTCCGTTGCTTCCGGTAATTCCCACAAATGGAAAATTGAATTGTTTTCGATAGCCAATTGCAGTTTGTTGCAATGCTTTCAACGAATTTTCAACGATAATGAAATTCGCTTTTTCATACAAATGTTCTGGAATATGTTCGACCACAAAATAACGAACGCCTTTTGCAATCAATTCTTCCAAATACAAATGCGCATCGTGATTTTGTCCTTTGATAGCGAAAAACAAAGTGTTATTTCCGTTTTGCAACGAACGGCTGTCTATGGAAATATGACTTGCAGTAAACTCAGTCGAATTTCCGCGAAAAACGCCTTTACAAAACGAAATAATATGGGTGCTATTGAGATTCAAATTACTCTTTTTCTTCTTTATGTTCGCGAATGGCTCTGTAGTAGGCGGCACGGCTTAAAGGTTCGTATTCTTCGGTTTCGCCTAGCATGACTAATTTTTCGTCACTCGATTTTCTAAAACTATAATGTGCTAAATTTCCAGTTCGTGTACAAACTGCATGTACTTTCGTTACATATTCGGCTGTAGCCATAAGCGCTGGCATAGGTCCGAAGGGATTTCCTTTAAAATCCATATCCAATCCAGCAACAATTACTCGAATTCCCGAATTGGCTAAATCATTACAAACGGCAACAATTTCTTCGTCGAAAAACTGTGCTTCGTCAATACCTACTACATCACAACCTTGTGCTAAAATTCGAATATTTTCAGCAACAGGAACGGGTGTAGAACGAATTTCATTTTTATTGTGCGAAACCACCATTTCGTCGTCATATCTTGTATCGACAGCCGGTTTAAAGATTTCTACTTTTTGTTTGGCAAACTGAGCGCGTTTTAAGCGGCGAATCAATTCTTCGGTTTTGCCCGAAAACATGGAGCCACAAATTACTTCAATCCAGCCAAATTGTTCTTGTTGATTTACGGTATTTTCGAGAAACATTTTGTATCTTTCGTACGTTAAAAATTATTTTCTGCTACCTTTGTAAGCAAAACAAAATTATTAAAAAACTATCGATATATTCAATTCCATCTAATAAAGTTATGAAGAAAAGAGTAACCGCTGAATTAATCAGTATTGCCCACCGAATTTTAAAGTTAAAAAACCATTCAGAAACGCTTAAATTACAGCAAGAAGCTAAAAATTTGTACGATCAATTGACGATTTTACGCTTTTATGAAGAGAATTTCGAAATGGTTAAAAATGAAATTTCGAAAGAAGTTTTGGTTGAAAAATTAGAAGGGAAGCCAACCGAAGTTTTTGATGCGCCAATTCAGGATAAAGTTGTTGAAACTGTAGCGGAAGTACCAGTAGAAGTAACTCCAGAAGTGGAAGAAACTCCTGCCGAACTAGTTGTGGAAGAAAAAGTCGTAATTGCAGAATTAGTTGTTGAAGATGACGAAGAAGAGGAAGAAGTTTTGATTACTTCAGTGGAAGAAGAACCAATTGAGGAAGAAATAATTGAAGAAGAGCTAGTTGCTGCTTCTGAAGTATCGGAACCAAAAGCAGCAGAACCAGCAAAACAAATTTCGTTTGAAGATTTATTGGTGCACGATTACCAAGAATTGGATTTTGTGAAAGTAGAAGATGTGCCTGCTGAGGTTGAAAAAGCATCAGAATCCGTTTTTGAAGCTGTTGCGCCAGTTGTAGTTGAAATTGAAGAAGAAATTCAACCAGAACGTATTGTTGCAGAAACACCAAAAGTGTTGGAAGAGGAAGTAAAAGCTACCGTTGAAAAAGTAAGTCAAGAACCAAAAATAAGTTCTTTAAACGATAGATTAAACAAAACCATTTCGTTTGGTTTGAACGATAGAATTGGATTTGAGAAAAAATTATTTGGCGGAAGTTCGGATGATTTTAACCGCGTCGTTTCGCAATTGAATACGTTTGATAGTTTTGAAGAAGCAAAATCATTTGTTTTAGATTTTGTAAAACCAGATTATAACAATTGGGAAGGCTGCGAAGAATTCGAAACACGTTTCATGGAAATTGTGGAGAAAAAATTTAGTTAATTTTAGTCGCAGTCACAGTTTTCAGTCGCAGATTCCTTTTGGTGATTCGTGCTAATTCGTGAAATTTGTGTTTTTACACAGAGTTGCACCGAGTTTTTTTGAAGTAGATTCTTTTTAGAGAGATACACAGAGCGATTTCGTTTGTAAAACCTTTTATGAACTTTTTCGTTTTAAGTAATTTACTTTGAAAAACTTATATGACTTATATGTTTAAAAAATTCGAATTAATTCGTGAAATTCGTGTTTATAAATAATTTTAAATGAGTAAATTATATATCGTTCCAACGCCCATTGGCAATTTAGAAGACATGACTTTTCGTGCGATTAAAGTACTAAAAGAAGTCGATTTAATTTTAGCTGAAGACACGCGTACTAGCGGAAAATTGCTAAAACACTTCGAAATTGCAACTCACATGCACAGCCACCACATGCACAACGAACACAAAACCGTTGAAAATTTGGTGAAGCGTTTACAAGCAGGCGAAACCATTGCTCTAATTAGCGATGCAGGAACTCCAGCCATTTCCGACCCAGGATTTTTGCTTACGCGTGCTTGTGTGGAAAATGGAATTGACGTGGAATGTTTGCCTGGAGCAACAGCTTTTGTGCCAGCGTTAGTGAATAGCGGTTTACCCAATGATAAATTCGTGTTCGAAGGATTTCTACCCGATAAAAAAGGAAGACAAACCCGATTTTTAGCTTTACAAGAAGAATATCGCACGATGATTTTTTATGTATCGCCCCATAAACTAAACAAAACCTTAGCCGAATTTGTCCAATATTTTGGAGCTGACAGACCTGTTTCTGTTTCCCGAGAATTATCCAAATTGCACGAAGAAACTGTAAGAGGAACTGCAGAAGAAGTTTTAAAACACTTCGAAGCGAAACCCGCTAAAGGGGAGATTGTTGTGGTTGTGGGAGGGAAAAAATAGTGTTCAGTGTTCAGTAATCAGTTATCAAAATATCAGTAAACTTTTAAACAATTAAACCTTAAACAGTTTAACCAAAAAATGGAAACACACAATATAACTACCACCTGGAAAGGTAACATGCAATTTGAGTCCACTAACCCTAGTGGTGATGTCATTTCAATTGATGCTGGTCCTGAAAATGGAGGCGAAGGAAAA
>JBILST010000006.1:0-25895 GCA_044371865.1 Flavobacterium sp. | reverse complement strand
ATGAAGTTGGTTTGTTCTAACGAAGCGTCTTTTGGCATTTCTATTTGAACTAAAAACTCACCACTATCAGATGCTGCGAAGAATTCACCACCAATAAATCCACCACCCATTAATCCAAAAGTTGAAGCAATAAATAATGTAAGAACAACTGCAAAAGTTTTAATATAATGATCTAAACACCAAGTTAATAATCCTGAAACCCAATCCGTAAAACGAGTTAAATAACTTTCAAATCCAAGGATAATTCTTCCGAAAAAGGTTTTGCCAGTAATGTGTTCTAATTTTCCATATCTTGATGATAACCATGGAATAATAGTAAACGAAGCCACTAACGATAACAAAGTAGAGATAATAACAGTTACACAGAATTGCGTAATGATGTTAGAAACCAATCCAGTACTCATTGCAATTGGTAAAAATACTACCACAATTACTAGGGTAATCGATACAACGGTTCCTCCAATTTCTGCAGTTCCATCATAAGCAGCACGAACTTTGTTTTTACCCATTTCCATGTGTCGATAAATGTTTTCCAATACCACAATGGCATCATCCACCAAAATGCCAACTACTAATGATAATCCTAATAAACTCATTAAGTTTAAGGTATATCCCATTAAGTAAATCCCAATGAAAGTTGCAATTAATGACGCAGGAATCGAAACCATTACGATCAACGAGTTTCTAACACTGTGTAAGAAAAACAACATTACTAAAGCTACTAATATAACGGCAATAAGTAAATCGTGAACCACCGCATCTGCTGCTTCTAATGTGAAAATGGTACTGTCTTTTGCAATTTCTAATTGTAATCCTTTCGATTTATAATCAGTTTCTAATTTGTTGATGGTTTTTACTAATTCTTCACTTACCGCTACAGCATTTGCATCGGATTGTTTTACAATTTGTAAAAGAATAGCACTTTTTTGATCTACACGAGCTACTTTTTCAGCAATTTTTTGAGTATCTTGAACATCAGCAATATCACCTAAACGAACTTGAATTCCATTTTTAGAAGAGACAATTAAGTTTCTTAATTCTTCAACGTTTTTATATTTTCCAGCTAAACGAATTAATATTTTTTGCTCACGCGTTTGAATGTTTCCTGTTGGGAAATCCAAATTAGAGGATAAAATATTTTGTTGCACTTGCGGAATTGAAAGTCCGTAACCTTGCATTTTTACTGCATCAAGATTTACTTGAATTTCTCTCTCTTGTCCACCAATAATGTTTACTTGCGCAACACCTTGAACACGAGATAAGATTGGTGCTAATTTTTTATCTATTAAGTCGTAAAAAGCAACTTCGTCCATTTTTCCATTGGCACCAATTGTCATAATTGGTAAATCACTCAAGGAGAACTTGGTTAACGAAGGTGTTTCAGCATCATCAGGTAAATCACTAATAATGGCGTTAATTTTACGTTGCGCATCGTTCATCGAAATATTAACATCAGCACTTGAAGTTAATGTAATGGAAACGGTTGACAAACTTTCGTATGATTTTGCATCAATCTTTTTGATGTTTTCTAAAGAAGCTACCGCATCTTCGATTTTTTTAGTAACCGTATTTTCAATTTCACTTGGTGATGCACCTGGATAAATTGTGGCAATTGTAATTACGTTAGTTTCAAATTTAGGAATCAATTCGTAACCTAAATTGCTATAGCTGAACAGTCCACCAAGTGTTAGAATTGTAAACAATACAATTACTAACGACGGACGTTTTATCGATATTTCTGCTAATTTCATATGTTTTGTTTTTATTTTTTAGCGGTAACATATGGTATCGCCTTTTTAATCGTGGGTGTTTGCTTACACAAACTATTTTTTAGTGGCGATTTCATATGTTTTGATTATTTAATAACTTCAACAGCGTTTCCGTCTTGTAAGTTGATTTGTCCAGTAATAATTACAATTTCTCCATTAGATAATCCGTCTAATATTTCTACTTTGTCTCCTAAAATTCTACCTGCTGTTACTTTTTTAAGTTTAGCCGTTCCGTTTTCAATTACAAAAATTTCGTTGCTACTAACACTTCCTACAAATGCATTACGAGGTACAATTTTTAATGTTTGTTTTTGTTGGTTTGAAGCAAATTTTGCTGTTCCATACATACCTGCTTTTAAATCATTTGAGTTGTTATTTGTTATTTCAATTTCTACTGGAAAGTTTAAACTTGCATCTGCCTTTGGAGCAATAAAAGTAATTTTTCCAGAAAATTCTTTATCAGGATACACATTTGAACCTACTTTAATTACGCTTCCTAATTTTATACTTGCTACTTGACTTTCGTTAACTGTTACTTTTAATTTTAATTTAGAAACATTTACGATTTCAAACAATTCAGTAGGTGGCATACCTGATAAAATTGATCCTGGTTCAATAAATTTTTTGTTGATAAAACCACTAATTGGTGCTTTTATTCTTGTATCTCCCACATTAATATTAGCTTGTGTTAAGTTTGATTTTGCGTTTACCATTGCTAATCTTGCTTGGTCTAATTGTTGTTTTGTTACACCACCCGTTTTATATGCATTTTCAAATCGGTTATAATCGGCAACGGCATTTTGATAAACCGCATTTGCATTTTGAGCATTTACATTTATAACGTCGCTTCTTACAATTGCAAGCGTTTGACCTTCAGTTACAAAATCGCCCTCTTTTACTAACACTTTTACTACTTTTCCTGATTTTTCAGCAGAAAATCTCAATTCTTGAATAGGTTCAAAATTTCCATTTGAAACGAAATCTAATGATACTTCTTCTGTTTTTACAGTATCAATCTTTACAGAAACTGATGCGTTTTTTTCGGCAACAATAGCTGTTTTTGCTTCGTTTTCTTTTTTGTTATTCGTTAAAACAACAGCAATTAAGGCTAGTGCTCCTAAAATTACTAATATGGTTATAATAGTTTTTTTCATAGTGATTATTTGTTAGTTAGTGTTTTTAATTCTCCTTTTGATTTGATTAATTGAATTTCGGCTAGTTTGTATTCTAAAATAGCTTTTGTATAATTATTTTGTGCTTCTACCATTGCATTTTCTGCATCCAATAAATCGGTTAAAGAAGCCAATCCTTGTGTGTAATTATTGTTAGTGTTGTTGAAAACTTCTTCTGCAAGTTGTGCGTTTTCTTTTTGATTTTTTATTGTAATCAAACTGTTTTCAATTTGTTTTTTTGCATTATCAAAAGCTAAATCTAAAGCTAATTTAGTTTCATCTAAATCTACTTTTACTGATTTTAAATCATTTTCTGCTTGTCTTACTTTTGCTCTAGTGCCAAATCCTGCAAAAATGGGAACTCTTAAGTTTAGCCCTATCGTTGCGAAATCTGACCAATATACACCATCTATAGGTTTTGCAAAAAGAGGCATTTCTGAACCTTGTCCAATATAATTATAACTACCACTCAAAGATAGTGTTGGATAGTAATTTGCTTGGTAGGCTTTTTTCTGATAAGTCAATAACTCCTCTTGTTTTTTTAATAATAAATATTCGGTTCTTCCAGTAGCATCTGCAGTTGCTGATAAATCTTGTGGCGTAACTTCAAAAGCTGTTTTAGGAATCATTATTTTGTTTTCTACAGACATTCCCATGTAGAACTTCAAAGCATTTTCTTGAAGTGTGATTGCGTTGTTAATTTGCTGTTTTAATGCATTAATATTATTTACCCTAACACTAATTCTGTCTAAATCAATTTTTTTAGCTAATCCATTTTCGAATTGACCTTTAATAATGTCTTTAACCTTTGATGCGTTTCTAAGATTGTTTTCAACCAAAAGCAATTGTTGTTGTTGCACATAAACTTGATAGTATGCATTTGCTACACGTTCAATAACTTGTTCTTCTGTTAAATCAGCATTAATTTGATAAAATTCTCTAGTGGTTTTTGCGGCTTTTAATCCAGTAAAAACGGATTGATCAAAAAGAGCTTGAGATAAGGATACTCCAGCAACTGAATTCCATTTTTGACCAAATGCAGCTTGTATAATTGTGCCAGGAGCACCAAAATTATCCCCATCAATTACTGTTGTTTGTAAAATCGGATTATAATTTAAACTTCCATTAGCTGAAATTTGAGGTAATGCTCTTGAACGAACTTCTTGAATTTTATATTCACTATTTTCAACATCTAATTTTGCTTTTTTCGCATCAGCTTTGTTTTCAAGTGCAAAAGTGATAGCGTCTTTTAATGTTAGCGGTGCCGTTTCTTGCGCACTTACTGACAGTGTAAAAGTTAACAATGTTATAAGGATTGTGTTCTTCATCTTTTATATAATTGGATTTTTAAGGTGTTTTTCTAATTCAATAATTCCGGCTAAAGTTGCCATAGCTCTAATATGATATTCTAATGCTTTTACTTCTAATTCATGTGCATCTTTTTCTAACATCGTATTTTCGTTGATATTAAAAATTAAAGTGTAATAAAATTTCACATAATTGTCGATATCTAAATTTTCTCGGTATAAACCTTCGTGAATACCTTTTATGATGTTTTGTCTAAAACAATCTTCACAAATGCTTACTTGCTGAGTTAATACTTTATCATAAATTTCTGGATAGTGTTTTTTTAATTGATACAATGGAGAAGATTCTGCAGCTTTGAACATTTCTCTAAACATTCTTTTGATTTCAAAATTTTCTTCAATTGCGTTAAAGTTTTTAGAAACAATCATGTTTATTGTTTCGTGAACTTCTTTGTGAACTAATTCTACACTCTCCTCAATCAGTGCATCTTTGTTGCTGAAATATTTGTAAATTGTTTTTTTTGAAATACACATTTCACAAGCAATATCATCCATAGTAATGCTTTTGAAACCAAGTCTCAAAAACATTTCTTTTGCTTTATTTATAATTTTATCTTTCATTCTTTCATTTAAAATCCCTTTTTTGGATTTTATTTTCGAGTACAAATGTATAAAGGAAACTTTTAACACCAAAATAGTTTCCTTTGTTTTTACATAAATTTAACATTTGATATAGTCGTATCATTTCAGAATAATGGAGTATTTTAGCAAAAAATTCAAAAAATGCATTCTATATCCTATTATCAAGAAAAAGTCAGCAATCATTTTTCACAAATTGTAGCTAATAAAGAACCTAAAAATTTATACGAACCTATACAGTATATTTTATCACTTGGCGGAAAAAGAATGCGTCCCGTTTTGACTTTAATGGCGAGTGAAGTTTTTAATGTCGATTGTGAAAAAGCGATTCCTGCTGCTACTGCGGTTGAGGTGTTTCATAACTTTTCTTTGATTCATGATGATATTATGGATGATGCGCCTTTGAGAAGAGGCAATCAAACGGTTCATGAAAAGTGGGATTTGAATACCGGAATTTTATCAGGTGATGCGATGCTTATTTTAGCGTATCAATATTTCGAGAATTATGAACCAGCAACATTTCAAAAGCTAGCAAAACTCTTCAGTAAAACAGCTCTAGAAGTTTGTGAAGGACAACAATATGATGTAGATTTCGAAATGCGTGACGATGTTACGATTTCAGAATACTTAAAAATGATTGAATATAAAACAGCAGTTTTAGTGGGTGCAGCCATGAAAATGGGAGCAATCGTTGCCGAAACTTCTGATGAAAATGCTAATTTGATTTATGATTTTGGACTGAATTTAGGAATTGCCTTCCAATTACAAGATGATTATTTAGACGCATTTGGAAATCCAGAAACCTTTGGGAAACAAGTTGGTGGAGATATTATTGAAAATAAAAAAACCTATTTATATTTGAAAGCAATTGAGTTTTCAAAGGCAGAAGAAAAACAACAATTATTACATTTATTCTCCATTCAACCAACAGATAACGCTGATAAAATCGAATCGGTAAAAGCCATTTTTAAAGCTTCTGGTGCAAGCGAAGCTACAAAAAAAGCGATTCAAGAATATACTTTTAAAGCCTTTGAAACTTTAGAAAAAATGGATATTGAGAATGAAAAGAAAGCGATTTTGAAAGCTTTTGGAGAAAATTTAATGGGAAGAAACGTTTAATAATGTGCCAATTTATTAATTCGACCATGTGTCAATAATACTGTAAAAATGAATTTTATAAATCCTGTAGATATTGACACATTAATTTCGCAAGCCGAAGAAGAACACTTGTATTTCAAATTGATTGAACAGGTAAATAAAGATTTTGCTTTAGCGAATGAATCTTTAGATGTACCATCAAGTATTTTTCCGTTTGAATTTAAAAACTTGGTACAAGAAAAAATTTACAAACTCATTCAATACAAATTTGCCGAATATTTGAATTTACTCTACATCATCGATGTTCCCGAAGATCAAATTAAAAAATTAGACGGTTCTGATTTGGTAGAATTATCAGAACAAGTTGCTTTTTTAGTGTTAAAACGCGAATGGCAAAAGGTTTGGTTTAGGAATAAATACTAAAAAAATAACCTTACAAAAGGCATAAAAGCTTCGGCATAAATATTATCTCTATCTCGGTGTAATACATTGTATCGAACACCAAAAGTTACATTTTCATTGCGGTAACCTGCTCCTACAAACAAAGCAGTATTCCAAAAATCATCCGAATTATTTCCGAACGAGTTTTCGTAAGTTCTATTAATGCGGAGTTGTTCTAATTCAGTAGAAATTTGCAGTTCACTTATTGGATTAAATAAAGCAATTAAACTGCCACCATACATATTGGCATTGTAAAAATCACGTTGTTTTACATAGTTGTATTGAAGACCTAATCCAGCTGATACATAGTTGTTAAACTTATAAATAGCACTTGGAGCTACCATAATATCTGCATAACCATTACCAACTCCTAAGCCTAAACCTCCACCAAATTGTACATGGTTCCAAAAATCACTTTTTGTCTTCATTTCGCTGTTTTCTTGTGCAGAAATTTCAGAATTAAATCCAAATAAAAACACAATAGCTAATAAAAATGTTAAATTTATTACAGAATTCTTTTTCATAAATCAATTTTAAAAAAATTAATGTCATAAAAGTATAAAAATCCTTGAAAAATTATCATAAAATGTTTTACTTTTGCGTAAAATTTTTAATTAAAAGGTCTTTCAGACAACACGATATGGATAGGTTTTCCTTTTTAAACGCTGCACACACGGCTTTTTTTGCCGATTTATACGAACAATATTTACAAAATCCAGACAGCGTTGAGCCAAGCTGGAGAAGTTTTTTTCAAGGTTTCGACTTTGCTCAGGCAAATTATGGTTCAGATGAAGTTGCTCAGCAAGTTGCCTATGTAGCTTCTGGTGATTCAGGTGAAATCTCAGAAAAAATGCAAAAGGAGTTCAACGTTCTTAAGTTAATTGAAGGCTACAGAACACGCGGACATTTATTTACGAAAACAAATCCAGTTAGAGATAGAAGGGTTCACGGACCTTCTTTAGCGCTAGAAAATTTCGGTTTATCTCAAGCAGATTTAAATACGGTTTTTGATGCAGCTAAAATGGTAAATATGAAGCCTAGCCCGTTGGCGGATATCATTAAGCATTTAGAAAATGTATATTGCCAATCCATTGGGGTGGAGTACATGTACATTCGCGAACCACATAAATTAGAATGGATCAAAAATCGTTTGGACATCAACGATAATTTGCCAAATTTTTCAGCAGATAAGAAAAAACATATTCTTGGCAAACTTAATGAAGCGGTTTCTTTCGAAAACTTCTTGCATACCAAATATGTAGGTCAAAAACGTTTCTCATTGGAAGGTTGTGAAGCAGTAATTCCAGCTTTAGATGCTTTAGTGGAAGCTGCTGCAGATAAAGGAGTTGAGCAATTTGTAATGGGAATGGCACACAGAGGTCGTTTGAATGTATTGGCTAACATCTTTGGAAAAAACACTCAAAATATCTTCTCTGAATTTGACGGAAAAGACTATGACGAAGATGTAAACTTTGATGGTGACGTAAAATATCACTTAGGGTTAACTTCTGATAGAGTAACCGATTCAGGTAAAAAAATCAACTTAAATTTAGCTCCAAATCCTTCGCACTTAGAAACAGTAGGTGCTGTTATTGAAGGAATTACAAGAGCAAAACAAGATAGAAATTATCCAAATGATTTTTCAAAAGTATTACCAATTGCCGTTCACGGTGATGCCGCTGTAGCTGGTCAAGGTATTGTGTATGAAATCATTCAAATGGCTAAATTAGATGGTTATAAAACAGGTGGAACAATCCATTTAGTAATCAATAACCAAGTCGGATTTACCACCAATTATTTAGACGCACGTTCATCTACTTATTGTACGGATGTAGCTAAAGTAACCTTGTCGCCTGTTTTACACGTAAATGCAGACGATGCAGAAGCGGTAGTACATGCAATGTTATTTGCTTTAGATTACCGTATGGAATTTGGTACCGATGTTTTCATCGATTTATTAGGCTATAGAAAATATGGACATAACGAAGGTGATGAGCCTCGTTTTACACAACCAGTTTTATATAAATTAATTGCAAAACATAAAAATCCAAGAGATCTTTATGCAGAAAAATTAATGCAAGAAAGTGTTATTTCGGCAGGTTTTGTAAAAGAATTAGAAGAAGCTTACAAAGCAAAATTAGATGAAAATTTAGAAGCATCTCGTAAGAAAGATTTAACTGTAATTACTCCATTCATGGAAAATGAGTGGGAAGGTTACAAACAAGTTTCAGATGATGTAATGCTTAAAAAATTTGATACT
The DNA here is from genome assembly GCA_044371865.1 of Flavobacterium sp. Lineage (GTDB taxonomy): Bacteria > Bacteroidota > Bacteroidia > Flavobacteriales > Flavobacteriaceae > Flavobacterium. Next base: position 17,209 of record JBILST010000006.1, on the reverse strand, counting down.
AAGTTTGATAAAAATCAACTGGCAGAAATTGCTAAAACCATTACAGAACTTCCAGCTGATAAGAAATTCATCAGTAAGATTACAAAGTTAATTGGGGATAGAAAAAACATGGTGGAGACCAATAAATTAGACTGGGCAATGGGTGAATTATTAGCCTATGGTTCTCTAATGTCAGAAGGTTTTGACGTGCGTATTTCTGGTCAGGACGTTGAAAGAGGAACATTCTCACACCGTCATGCAGTAGTTAAAGTAGAAGATTCGGAAGAAGAAGTAGTTCTTTTAGATAAAATAAAAGATAAAAAAGGAAACTTTTATATCTACAATTCACACCTTTCTGAGTATGGTGTTTTAGGTTTTGAATACGGATATGCGTTGGCATCGCCAAAAACCTTAGTAATTTGGGAAGCACAGTTTGGAGATTTCTCTAACGGCGCTCAAATTATGATTGACCAATACATTTCGGCAGGTGAAGACAAGTGGAATAACCAAAACGGATTGGTAATGTTGTTGCCTCACGGTTATGAAAACCAAGGAGCAGAGCACTCATCAGCACGTATGGAACGTTATTTGCAAATGTGTGCAAAACACAACATGTATATTGCTGATGTAACTTCGCCAGCTAATTTCTTCCATTTAATGAGAAGACAGTTAAAAACAGAATTCCGTAAGCCATTAGTAGTGTTTTCTCCAAAAAGTTTATTACGCCATCCAGATGTAGTATCTTCAATGGATGAATTAGCAAACGGACAATTCCAAGAAGTATTAGATGATCCAAAAGTAACAGATAAAAAAGCCATTAAAACATTGGTATTCTGTACAGGAAAAGTATATTTTGACATTATTGCACAAAGAGAAGAATTAGGTAGAAACGATGTGGCAGTGGTTCGTTTAGAACAACTATTCCCATTAGCGGTTGACCAAATCAAAGCAATTATCGACAGTTATCCAAATGTTGATGATTATGTTTGGGCACAAGAAGAACCTAAAAACATGGGAGCTTATGGATACATGTTGATGAATTTTGATTTAGTAAAATTAAGATTAGCATCTCCAAAAGCATATAGTGCACCGGCAGCAGGTAGTTATGAGCGTTCAAAAAAACGTCAAAAGAATGCTATCGCTATGGTTTTTGATAAAACATTATTTCAATAAAAATAAAACAGATAATAGTTTAGGTTTAAAACTAACACAACTTTTAAACTTCTAAACTTATTTTAAACTTTTAAACTAAAAAACATGATTTTAGAAATGAAAGTCCCTTCTCCAGGGGAATCAATTAAAGAAGTAGAAATTGCTACATGGTTAGTAAAAGATGGTGATTATGTAGAAAAAGACCAAGCGATTGCTGAGGTTGATTCAGACAAAGCAACATTAGAATTACCAGCAGAAGCAAGCGGAATAATTACATTAAAAGCAGAAGAAGGTGACGCAGTAGCAGTTGGTGCTGTGGTTTGTTTAATCGATACAGGTGCAGCAAAACCAGAAGGTGGCGTAGCTCCAGCAAAAGAAGAAGCAAAAGCAGTTGAAGCTCCTAAAGCTGATCCCGAAACTTCGGGACCAAAAGCAGCTCCAGTAGCTGAGAAAACATATGCAACGCAAGCACCATCTCCAGCGGCAAGAAAGATATTAGACGAGAAAAACATCGAACCTTCTGCAATTGTTGGAACCGGTAAAGGCGGAAGAATCACTAAAGATGACGCTGTAAATGCAGTACCATCAATGGGAACTCCAACAGGAGGAAACCGTAGTTCAGAAAGAACTAAATTATCTATGTTACGTAGAAAAGTAGCAGAACGTTTAGTTTCAGCTAAAAACGAAACAGCAATGTTAACTACTTTCAATGAAGTAGATATGACAGCTATTTACGCTTTACGTGATCAATACAAAGAAGAGTTCAAAGCAAAACACAGTTTAGGATTAGGCTTTATGTCGTTCTTTACAAAAGCAGTAACTCGTGCTTTACAATTGTATCCAGATGTAAACTCTATGATTGATGGTCAAGAGAAAATTTCTTATGACTTCTGTGATATTTCTGTAGCAGTTTCTGGTCCAAAAGGATTAATGGTTCCAGTAATGAGAAATGCAGAAACATTATCGTTCAGAGGTGTTGAGGCTGAAATCAAAAGATTAGCTATTAGAGCTCGTGACGGACAAATCACTGTTGATGAAATGACAGGAGGAACATTCACAATTTCTAATGGTGGTGTTTTTGGAAGTATGTTATCTACGCCAATCATCAATCCTCCACAATCAGGTATTTTAGGAATGCACAATGTAGTGGATAGAGCGATTGTTAAAAACGGTCAAATCGTAATTGCTCCAGTTATGTACGTTGCCTTATCATACGACCACAGAATCATCGACGGACGTGAGTCAGTTGGATTCTTAGTAGCGGTAAAAGAAGCATTAGAAAACCCCGCAGAATTATTAATGGGTGGAAATGTGAAAAAAGCCTTAGAATTATAGAAATATAAATCACAATAATAAAATCCCAAATTCTAAAAGAGTTTGGGATTTTTCTTTTCTTTGTAAGTCAAAATGTAGCCATGAAAAAATCTAAGAAGCAAGCAGCCGTTGGTTTTATCTTTATTACTGTTTTATTAGATGTTATTGGATGGGGAATTATTATTCCTGTGGTTCCAAATCTAATCAAAGAACTTATTAATGGAGATATTAGTGAAGCGGCAAAATATGGAGGGTGGCTAACATTTGCTTATGCCATAACCCAATTTATTTTTGCACCGGTTATTGGAAATTTAAGTGATAAATACGGAAGAAGACCAGTTTTGTTAATTTCTCTGTTTGGTTTTTCGTTAGATTTTTTATTATTAGCCTATGCACCAACAATTATTTGGTTGTTCATTGGTAGAATTTTATCTGGAATTACAGGCGCAAGTTTTACCACCGCATCTGCTTATATTGCCGATGTTAGTACAAACGAAAATCGCGCAAAGAATTTTGGTTTAATGGGCGCAGCTTTTGGATTAGGTTTTATTATTGGTCCCGTTTTAGGAGGTTTGTTAGGTCAATTTGGAACAAGAGTTCCCTTTATCGCTGCAGCTATTTTGTGTATGCTAAACTTCTTATATGGCTATTTTATTCTACCAGAATCGTTAGATAAAGACAAAAGAAGGCCCTTTGAATTTAAAAGAGCAAATCCAATTGGCGCTTTTTTACATTTAAAAAAATATCCAAATTTAATTGGTTTGGTTCTAGCTATTTTCATTTTGTATGTTGGCTCACATGCCGTACAAAGCAATTGGAATTATTTTACCATGTATAAATTTAACTGGGATGAAAAAATGGTTGGCATTTCTCTTGGAATTATAGGATTGTTAGTTGGAATCGTTCAAGGAGGTTTAATTCGTTGGATTAATCCAAAAATCGGAAATGTAAAAAGTATTTATTTCGGATTAGCGCTATACACAATCGGGATGTTTTTATTTGCATTTGCAACAGAAAGTTGGATGATGTTTGTATTCTTAATCCCTTATTGTTTAGGAGGAATCGCAGGTCCAGCATTGCAAGCTGTAGTTTCAGAACAAGTAGATCCTTCGGAACAAGGAGAAATTCAAGGAACATTAACCAGTTTAATGAGTGCTTCTTCAATTGTAGGTCCGCCTATGATGGCATCTGTTTTTTACTATTTCACACACGATGAAGCACCTTTTTTATTTCCAGGCGCACCCTTTGTATTGGGAGGAATTTTAATGTTGATTAGTACTGTACTTGCTTTTAGAACCTTAAAGAAAAATCATAAAGGATAATCATTTCAAATACAAAAAATGATTGCTGTAATCAATAATTGCTTTTCCTTTAAGTAAAATATCGGCACCAATAATGCCATCAACTGGTTTGGTTTTGTAATGGCGAAGCGCATCATTTACATGACTCATGTCAAAAATAATTACGTGGAATTTTTTATTTTTCCATCTCCCAAAATGAACTTCGTTGTTTTTTGCTAATTGTGTGTCAATTCCAGTGGCACCAGCGCCTGAAGCTTTGGTTTCTGAGAATTGTGCGTCTAAATTGAAATGCACAATACTTTCAAATCCAACACAACTGTTACTAGCGCCGGTATCTAAAATAAAGCTGCCTTTAACTCCATTTATTTTTCCTTTGATTAATAAATGTTGGGTTTTTAATACCGTAAATTTTATCTTTTTATATTTTTTCCCTTTTAAAAAGTCTTGTAAATCTTCCATAATTCAAATGTAAAAATTTTAGTTTTAATACTTAATACATCTATCTCAATACTTTTATAACTTTGCACCACAATCCAAAACTTTAAAACTCGTAACCTTGAACCCGAAACTAATTTTAACCGATACACATACCCATTTATATTCAGAAGAATTTGATCAAGACAGAAATGAAATGATGCAAAGAGCTATCAACGTTGGAGTTTCAAGAATGTTTGTGCCTTCAATCGATTCTAATTATTCATCTAAAATGTACGAATTAGAAAAGCAATATCCCGAAAATGTATTTCTAATGATGGGATTACACCCAACGTATGTAAAGGAAAATTATTTGGAAGAATTGGCACATGTTGAAAAAGAATTGGCTTCAAGAAAATTTTATGCTGTGGGTGAAATAGGAATCGACTTATTTTGGGACAAAACTTTCTTAAAAGAGCAACAACATGCTTTTCAATATCAAATTCAATTAGCAAAAAAGTACAAATTAGGAATCAATATTCATTGCCGTGATGCATTTGATGAAGTTTTTGAAGTATTGGAAAGTGAAAAATCAGATGATTTATTCGGAATTTTCCATTGTTTTACGGGTGATTTGGGTCAAGCCCAAAGAGCGATTTCGTTGGGAATGAAATTAGGAATTGGGGGAGTAGCTACATTTAAAAACGGAAAAATCGATCAATTTCTGAATGAAATCGATTTGAAACATATTGTTTTAGAAACCGATTCCCCTTATTTAGCGCCTGTTCCACATAGAGGAAAGCGTAATGAAAGCAGTTATACATTATTGGTAGCACAAAAGTTAACCGAAATTTACAAATTGCCAATAGAACAAATAGGAGAAATTACTACTAAAAATTCAAAACAAATTTTCGGAATTTAACCTAAAATAAAGCCTCAATTCATAAAATTTTTGTTCTTTTGTGAATTGTTTTTAAATAAAGTATGACAAAGTTCGATGCTATTCGCCCTTTTTATGATTCTGAAGTTAACGAAGCCTTAAAGTCTTTGTTGCATCATCCTATGATGAAGGCTATGATGGATTTTACTTTTCCAGAAGTGGAAGATGAAGTTTGGAAAGAGCAATTGAGCAGAACCCATTCTATTCGTGATTTTCAAGTAAACTTTGTATATCAATCCATTCAAAGAGTTTTAGAAAGAAGTTCAGAAGGTCTTACCACTTCTGGTTTTGAAAAGTTAGAACCTAATACTTCATATTTATTTATCTCTAATCACCGCGATATCATTTTAGATACGTCGTTATTAAATGTTTCATTAATAGATCATGGATTGGTAATGACCGCTTCAGCTATTGGAGATAATTTGGTTCAGAAAGATTTTCTTTTAAAACTTTCTAAATTAAATCGAAATTTCTTAGTACAAAGGGGATTATCGCCACGAGAATTATTGCAAAGTTCAAAATTGATGTCAGAATACATGTATCATTTATTGTCTAAAGAAAATCGTTCCGTTTGGATTGCTCAACGCGAAGGAAGAACAAAAGACGGGAATGATGCTACTCATCAAGGAGTTCTAAAAATGCTGGGAATGGCAAATGATGAACAAAGAGGTATGGATTTCTTTAAGAAATTGAAAATTGTTCCAGTTTCTATATCGTATGAGTACGACCCTACAGATGCATTAAAGATGCCTCAATTAATAGCACTTTCTAAAGATGAAGTTTACATTAAAGAAAAAAATGAAGATTTTATTACTTTATTAAGTGGAATAATTGGTCAAAAGAAACGAATTCACATTCATGTGGGTGATGTTTTAGATAGAGAATACGAGAAAATTATTTCTGAAAACGATAATAATAATAAGCAAATACAAGCTTTAGCACAAGTAATTGACGATTCTATACTGCAAACGTATAAGTTGTGGCCAACAAATTTTATTGCTTACGATATTTTATACAACACAACTAAATTTTCAAATTTATATGACGAAAAAGAGCGTCAGTTATTTGAAAGAAGATTAGAAATGCGAATTGATGCTGAGAATGAAACCATGAGAGAAGGCTTCTTAGCTATGTATGCAAATCCAGTTGTGAACAAATTGAAATACACTAATGACATCGCATAAACCTAAAATACTTTTAATCTACACCGGTGGTACCATCGGAATGGTAAAAGATTTTGAAACAGGAGCTTTAAAGGCTTTTGATTTTAAGGAATTGTTAAGCAGAATTCCAGAACTTCATTTGTTAGATTGTCAAATAGAAACTTTTTCTTTCGATGTGCCAATCGATTCATCTAATATGAATACTTCGGATTGGCAAAAAATGGCAAAAATTATTGAGGATAATTATTCTAAATTTGATGGTTTTGTCGTTTTACACGGTTCCGATACAATGTCTTATAGCGCTTCAGCCTTAAGCTTTATGTTGGAAAATTTAGCTAAACCAGTAATTTTTACCGGTTCGCAATTGCCAATTGGGGATTTAAGGACTGATGCAAAAGAAAATCTGATTACAGCTATACAAGTAGCATCACTACACGAGAGTAAAGTTCCGGTTATCCAAGAAGTTTGTTTGTATTTTGAATACAAATTGTATAGAGGAAATCGAACTACTAAAATAAGTGCCGAACATTTTAATGCTTTCAGGTCGCCTAATTTTCCAGAATTAGCTGAGTCAGGCGTGCATTTAAAAGTGAATAATGATATTGTTATCAAACAAAAGTCAAGAAAAAAACTGAAAATTCATACAAATCTTGATGACAATGTGGCCATTCTAAAAATTTTTCCAGGAATTAATCAACATGTTTTGACAGCATTTTTTGCGATTCCAAATTTAAAAGGGATTGTTTTAGAAACTTATGGTTCTGGAAATGCACCTACCGAAGAATGGTTTGTTAAAATTTTAGAGCAAGCAATTTATAATAATATTCATATTATTAATGTTACGCAATGTAGTGGAGGTAGTGTTTCTATGGGAAATTATGAAACTAGTACACAATTAAAAAACATAGGTGTAATCTCTGGAAAAGATATTACAACAGAGGCAGCCATCACTAAATTGATGTACTTGTTAGGTCAAAAAACACCCCAAAATGTATTTAAGACTGTATTTGAAACAGAAATACGTGGAGAAATGTTTTAAAAATAACATCTAAAATTTTTATACATGAGATTTTTTGCGTTATTTAGCACCCTTAAAATCGAGTGTTATTTCAATAGAGAGGTGGCCGAGTGGTCGAAGGCGCACGCCTGGAAAGTGTGTATACTCCACAAGGGTATCGAGGGTTCGAATCCCTTCCTCTCTGCAGAATGATATTAATTTTAAAATTTTATAAATATTTTTATATCTTTAAACCCAATTAACTAATTAAAATTAAGAACAAAAGCGATGAAAAGATTATTTTCTATTTTAGCAATCACGGGGCTTATGACTTTTGGAAATGTTCAAGCTCAAGATTCAACACAAGCAGCAGCTCCTGCTACAGAACAAGTAGCTGATACAACTGCAACTGCAACAACTGATGAGGCAACTGCAACGACTGAAGAAGCCGTAGCTGAAGAAGCTACTTTTACGCAATCAATGAAAAAACGTTTCATTGAAGGAGATCCAATTTGGATGTCTCCAGTATTATTATGTTTAATTCTTGGTTTAGCTATCGCTATTGAAAGAATTATTTACTTAAATCTTTCTACTATTAATACTAAAAAATTCGTTTCAGAAGTAGAATCTGCATTAAACTCAGGTGGTATTGAAGCAGCTAAAGAAGTAGCAAAAAATACTGCTGGTCCAGTTGCATCTATTTTCTATCAAGGTTTAGAGCGTTCTTCTCACGGATTAGAGTCTGCTGAAAAATCTATCGTTGCTTACGGTGGTGTTCAAATGGGACAATTAGAGAAAAACGTTTCTTGGGTATCTTTATTTATCGCACTTGCGCCAATGTTAGGATTCTTAGGAACAGTAATTGGTATGATTGTTGCGTTTGACCAAATTGAGTCTGCAGGATCTATGGAGCCATCATTAGTTGCTGGAGGTATTAAAGTAGCGTTATTAACAACGGTATTTGGACTTATCGTAGCGATGATTCTTCAAGTTTTCTACAACTATATTACAGCTAAAATTGACTCTATCGTGAACGATATGGAAGATGCTTCTATCAGCTTAGTTGATATGTTGTCAGATTACTTCAAAGAGAAATTAAATAAATAATTTATTAACAAATTATTGTTATGAACGTATACAAGATTTCAAAAATTTTTGTAATTATAATCGGTATTATTGCTTCTATATTATTCGTATCTACTTTAGGTATGGAAGTTACTATGGACAATAATTCTTATATTGTAGATTACTTTATATACTTGTCATATTTGGCAATGGCGGTTTCTTTTTTTGCGGTTATTTATTTTGTATTTAAAAATTTAATGACTCATAAAGAACAATTAAAAAGAGCACTTATTTCATTAGGATTATTTGCAGCTGTTGTATTAATTGCTTTTATATTTGCTGATGGTACTGAAATTAAAATGAAGGAGGTAGTAATTTCTCCAATATATTCAAAGTTAATTAGTACAAGTTTGAATACATTTTATATTCTAGCTTTTATTTCGGTGGCTGTATTAGGTTGGACAGGTTTTTCAAAAATTAAAAGATAATAGATCATGGGTAAAAAAAGAGGTGCACCGCCAGAAGTGAATGCTGGTTCTATGGCAGATATTGCATTCTTACTTTTAATTTTCTTCTTGGTTACAACAACAATTGGTGTAGACCAAGGAATTAATAGACTCTTACCTCGTTATGAAGAGAACCCACCTGTTCCACCTATTAATGAAAGAAATATTTTAACAGTTTTAGTTAATAAAGACAATCAGTTACTTGTTGAAGAGAAACTAATTGATATTAGAGACTTAAGACAAACTGCTATTGATTTTCTTGAAAATAATGGTAAAGGAACTTGTGCTTATTGTAATGGAAAGAAAGACGCTCTTTCATCAGATAGTCCTGATGATGCGGTAATTTCATTGAATAATGACGGGCAAACTACTTATGAAACGTATATAGCAGTACAAAATGAATTAGTAGCTGCTTATAACTTTTTAAGAGATAGAGAATGTAAGAAGCGTTACGGTATGACTTTTACAGAAATGGAATACATTTATAATGATCCAGCTTCTAAAGCTACCGAAGGTTTAGTAGAGGATTTGAAACCGAAAGTGGAAAAAATTCAAGAATTGTTTCCAATGAGACTTTCAGAAGCAGAACCAAAAAAATAATTATATAATATTAAGAAAGTATGTCTAAATTTAAAAAGAAAAATACGGAGGGTACTCCTGCAATTTCAACAGCATCTTTACCAGATATTGTATTTATGCTTTTGTTCTTCTTCATGACCGCTACTACCATGAAAGATACTGATTTAAAAATTGAAAATACATTACCAAAAGCTAATCAAACTGCAAAATTGCACAAGAAAGAGTATGTAATGTATATATATGCAGGAAAACCAAGTGAAAGATATCGTGCTACTCTTGGAGGAACTGATCGTATTCAATTAGCTGATAAAATGGCTTCGCCTTCAGAAATCAAAAATTTCATTATTACGGAAAGAGCACAACGTAACTCTGATGATGAAAAATACCTTACAGCATCCTTAAAAATTGACAGACATGTTAAAATGGGATTAGTAAGTGATATTAAATTAGAATTACGTAAAATAGAACAATTAAAAGTTAATTATACAACAGCTGTAGGTAATCCTGTAGAATAGTATTTTATTTTAATAAATAAAAAGGTACGCATTTGCGTGCCTTTTTTTATTATTTTTATAAAAAAATTACAATGAGATTATTGGCATCCCTTTTTTTTCTAATCAATGTATCAATAGGTTTTTCTCAATCTGAAAATAAGCCAGTTGTAGATTCTCTTTTTAGAGAAGATCAATTTTATGTTTCAATTGCTTATAATTTTCTTCAAAAAAAGCCTGATTATTTTAATCAGTATTCTTTTTCAACGGGTTTTTCAGCTGGATTTTTAAGAGATTTTCCCATTTCTAAAAACAGGCATTGGTCTATTGCGCCAGGAATAGGATATTCTTTTAACGATTTAAAGCAAACGATTGATTTATCCGCAGTTACTAACGATCCCGATTTTGAATTGGTAAAAAGTCAAATATTACTTCATTATATTGACATGCCATTAGAAATACGTTGGCGTAATGCCTCCCCTGATAGTCATAAATTTTGGAGGATTCATGGTGGGTTTATGGCGAGTTATTTGCTTAGAGGTAAATTTACTTATGAAGGTGGTTTAGGATCGGGGAGTGAAAGTATAAATGATATTTTAAATAAATTTCAATATGCGACTTATTTAACTTTTGGATTTAACACTTGGAATGCTTACATCCATTATGGTTTAAATCCTTTTTTTGATAAAAATAAAACAGCTACGGAGAACAATGTTACTGGTTTAAAAATTGGTTTGATGTTTTATATTTTATAACCAATACTGATACAAAAACACCTGTGGTGCTGTACCAATTATAATTCCTGCAATAAGTTCCGTATAGGTGTGTGCTTTCATGTATAAGCGCGAAGAAGCAACTAATCCTATACAAACAATACTAAAAGCAATAAGATTTACAAAAGGCAATTGGTAATACATACTCAAACCGAAAACAAAGCACGTTAAAGCACTAATTCCTATCATGTGTAAACTTGCCTTAAATTTTAATATAACACTTGCTAAAACGATTACACTACTTAAAAATCCGCCAAGAAAGAAGAAATATAATTCGGCAACAGAATCTCTTGAAACACTAAATTTTATTAGTACAAATAATAAAATAGCTTGAACAGCAATAGGCATTTTCCTCTCACTTATACTGGCTTCAGTAAAAGAACTTACAACCCCTAAAGATCTAAATAAAAAATACATCGATAAGGGCAATAACAAAGTCAATATAGTTACTTGAACTAAGGTAATGAGGATTTGTGTAGGATAAAAAAAAGATTGAGCAATTAAAAAATAAAATAGAGCTCCATAAATCGAAACAAATATGGGATGAAAAATATACGAGAAAACAGGTAATATTTTCTTTAAATCCATAATTCTATTTTAGATTTTTTTTCTCAATCGTGCTACAGGTATATCTAATTGCTCACGATATTTTGCAATGGTTCTTCTCGCAATTGGATAGCCTTTTTCTTTTAATATTTCTGCTAATTGATCGTCTGGTAAAGGTTTCTTTTTGTCTTCTTCTGAGATTACTTGCTGCAAGATGTTTTTAATTTCGATTGTTGAAACCTCTTCTCCTTGGTCGTTGGTCATTGATTCACTAAAGAATTCTTTAATTAGTTTCGTTCCGTAAGGTGTATCTACATATTTGCTATTGGCAACACGCGAAACGGTTGAAATATCTAAACCTACCATATCCGCAATATCTTTCAATATCATTGGACGAAGTTTGGTTTCTTCTCCATCCAAAAAGTATTCTTGTTGATAAAACATAATTGCATTCATGGTCACATACAAAGTTTCCTGGCGCTGTTTAATCGCATCAATAAACCATTTTGCTGAATCTAATTTTTGTTTGATAAATTGAACCGCATCTTTTTGTGCATTTGACTTTTCAGAAGTGTCTTTATAGCTTTGCAACATTTCCTGATAATCTTTTGAAACGTGCAATTCTGGTGCATTTCTTCCGTTTAATAATAGCTCTAGTTCGCCATCCATTATTCGAATTGTAAAATCAGGAACAATATGTTCTACCATTTTTTGATTACCATCAAAACTACCACCCGGTTTTGGGTTTAGTTTTTCGATTTCATCGATTGCTTTTCTTAATTGTTGTTGGTTAATATCAAATTTTTGTAACAATTTGTCGTAATGTTTTTTGCTAAATGCTTCAAATTGTTGTTCAATTACTTGAATTGCTAAAGCTATCGAATCTGATGGTGTTTTGTGTTTCAATTGCAATAACAAACATTCTTGTAAATCGCGTGCTCCCACACCAGCAGGCTCTAAATCTTGAACCAAATGTAAAATTCGTTCTACTGTAGCTTCATCGGTATAAATAGCTTGAGTAAATGCCATATCGTCCACAATATCTTGAATAGTGCGTCTGATGTAGCCCATATCGTCGATACTTCCAACTAAAAATTCAGCAATATCGCGTTCGTCATCACTTAAAATAAATGTATTTAACTGATTGATTAGATCTTGATGAAAACTAACAGGCGCAGCAAAAGGAAGTGATTTATCATCATCGTCATCGCTGTAATTATTCGCTTGGTATTTGTAATCGGGTGTTTCGTCGTTGCTTAAATATTCATCGATGTTGATGTCTTGTGTGTCAATATGTTCATTGTCATAATCGTCGTAATCATCATCGTTTGTGTTTACTTCATAATCATCTGCTTCGTAATTATCTTCTTTGCTGCTTTCTTCCAAAGCAGGATTCTCAACTAATTCTTCCTGAAGGCGTTGTTCAAATGCTTGTGTAGGCAATTGAATTAACTTCATCAACTGAATTTGTTGAGGCGATAATTTTTGCGATAATTTGAATTGTAAACTGTGTTTTAACATTGTTTTTTGTTTAAAGTTTCAGGTTTCAGGTTCCAAGTTATTCATAAAAAACAACAACTTGGAACCTGAAACTTGAAACAAATATTTTTAGAATTCTGCGTTTTGTGGTGTTCTTGGGAAAGGAATTACATCTCTAATGTTACTCATTCCAGTTACAAAAAGCACTAATCGTTCAAATCCTAATCCGAAACCTGAGTGAACTGCCGAACCAAATCTTCTCGTGTCTAAGTACCACCAAAGTTCTTCTTCCTCAATACCTAAGACTTTCATTTTTTCTACTAATACATCGTAACGTTCTTCACGTTGTGAGCCTCCAACAATTTCTCCAATCCCAGGGAATAAGATGTCCATTGCTCTAACAGTTTCTTTTCCTGGTTCTGTATTGTCATTCAAACGCATATAAAATGCCTTAATTTTTGCTGGATAATCAAATAAGATTACCGGACATTTAAAGTGTTTTTCTACTAAGAAACGTTCGTGCTCACTTTGTAAATCAGCACCCCATTCGTTAATGATGTATTGGAATTTTTTCTTTTTATTTGGTGTTGAATCTTTTAAAATATCAATAGCTTCTGTATACGAAACACGTTTGAAATTGTTATCTAATACGAAGTTTAATTTTTCTAAAAGAGACATTTCGCTTCTATCCGCTTGTGGTTTTGACTTTTCTTCTTCTAATAATCTGCTTTCTAAGAATTTTAAATCATCCCCACATTTATCAACTGTATATTTGATAACGTATTTGATGAAATCTTCCGCCAAATCCATGTTGTCTGCTAAATCATTGAAAGCTACTTCTGGTTCAATCATCCAAAACTCTGCTAAGTGGCGAGAAGTGTTTGAATTCTCTGCGCGGAATGTTGGTCCAAATGTATAAATTTGCCCTAATGCCATCGCAAAAGTTTCTCCTTCTAACTGTCCAGAAACGGTTAAATTTGTTTGTTTTCCGAAGAAATCTTCTTTGTAGTTAATGCTTCCGTCTTCATTTCTTGGAGCAGAACCATCAATTGGTAAAGCTGTTACTTGGAACATTTCCCCAGCACCTTCTGCATCCGAACCAGTAATAATAGGTGTGTTTACATAGAAAAATCCTTTTTCTTGAAAATATTGGTGTACTGCAAAAGCTAGCGTTGAACGTACACGCATGATAGCGCCAAAAGCATTCGTTCTTACACGTAAATGAGCATTTTCACGTAAGAATTCTAGCGAGTGTTTTTTAGGTTGCATTGGGAATTTCTCTGCATCTGAATCACCAAGAATTTCTAATTTAGAAACCTGAATTTCAAATTTTTGTCCCGCACCTTTACTTTCAACCAATTCTCCGGTCACAGAAATTGCTGCTCCGGTGGTAATTCTTTTTAAAGTTTCATCAGGTGTGTTTTCAAAATCTACAACACACTGAATATTATGAATAGTTGAACCATCATTCAACGCAATAAATTGATTGTTTCTAAATGTTCTAACCCAACCTTTTGCAGTTACTTCATGTACTATTTTCGTGCTGTTTAAAAGGTCTATAACTTTTGAGTGTTTCATTTCTTTTATGTATTATATAATGCAAATATACTATTTCTCGTTTGAATTTTCTTCTTCAATATCTTCTTCTTCAAATTCGTTTGATTCAATTTTATCTATTTCACCAACTTCTTCATCGCTTAAGATATTAATGGTTGGTTCTACAAATTCTTGCTGATTCGCTAATGTTTTATTCAGTGTTAAAACCAATGATGGCAACAATACTAAATTAGATAACATTCCAAACAACAACGTTATAGAAACCAATCCACCTAAAGCAATAGTTCCACCAAAACTAGATAACATAAACACAGAAAATCCAGAGAACAAAACTACCGAAGTGTAAAACATACTCAATCCTGATTCATTGATAGTAGCAAAAACAGATTTTTTGATTTTCCAATTGTTTCGAGTTAACGATTGGCGATATTCTGCTAAAAAGCGAATGGTGTCATCTACGGAAAGTCCGAATGCAATTCCAAATACTAGAATTGTTGAAGGTTTCAATGGGATATTAAAATAACCCATAATTCCTGCAGTCATCAATAAAGGTAACAAGTTTGGTACTAAGGCTACAATAATCATTTTTATTGAACGGAACATAAAGGCAATTAATAATGCTGTTATGAACACCGAAAGCAATAATGATTGTAATAAATTATCAAGCAAATATTTAGTTCCTTTTTGAAATACAACTGCTTTACCCGTTATTGAAACTTCATATCTTTCTTTAGGAAAAAGTTCATCAATTTTTTCTTGTAAATTAGATTCAATTACATCTAAATTATTAATTCCTTCGTCTTTTATAAAAGTGGTAATACGAGTATATTGGCCCGTTTCATCCACATAACTTTTCATAATATTGTCTTTACTATTTTTTACCGAATTTTTTGCAAACGATAAAATGAAAGCTTGTTCTTGTGAAGAAGGCAATTCATAATAGTCAGGATTATTATTGTAATATGCTTGCTTGGAATATTTTACTAAATTAACAATGGAAATAGGTTTTGACAATTCAGGAATAGAATCTATAGTTTCCTGAAGTTCATCCATTCTTTTTAAAGTGGTTAGTTTCATGACACCTTTTTTTCTTTTGGTATCAATCATAATTTCAATGGGCATAACTCCGTCAAACTCTTTTTCAAAAAACACAATATCATCATAAAAGGCAGCTTTTTTAGGCATGTCTTCTATCAAGCTTCCAGATATTTTCATTTTGAAAATCCCAAAAATTCCAGTTGCCAATAATGAAAATGCTACTATGTAAACAATTGTTCTTTTACTTTTAATTGTTTTTTGAATCCAGTTTAAAAAACTTACTGCATAACTTCTTTCTAAATGATCTAAATGACGTTCTTTTGGAATTGACATATAGCTGTAAGCCACAGGAATAACAAAAAGACATAAGAAAAACAATGCGATAATATTAATGGAAGTAACTACTCCAAACTCTTTAAGTAATTCATTGTTAGTTACAATAAAGGTAGCAAACCCAAAGGAAGTTGTAAGATTTGTAATCAATGTTGGAGTGCCTACTTTTGTAATTACCCGCACTAAAGCTTTGGCTTGATTGCCGTGAATTCTACATTCTTGATGGTATTTATTTGTCAGGAAAATACAGTTTGGAATTCCAATAACAATCATTAATGTTGGTACTAAAGCTGTAAGAACAGTAATCTCATAGCGTAATAAACCTAAAAATCCGAATGACCACATTACGCCTACAATTACAATACACATTGAAATTAAAGTAGTTCTGAATGATCGGAAAAAGAAAAAGAAAATCAACGAGGTTATTCCAAGTGCAGCACCAATAAACAAGCTGATTTCACTAATAATATATTCCGAATTCAAAGAACGGATATAAGGCATTCCTGAAACGTGTAAATCTACTTTTGTTTCGTTTTCAAAAGCTTCAATAGCTGGAATAATTTTCTGTAGAACTAGATTTTTTCGTTCAGGAGTATTAACGATTTTTTTATCTAAATATATCGCCGAACGAATGATTCCTGATTTATTATACAACAAACCTTCATAAAAAGGCATTTGAGTAAGTAATTCTTTCTGTCTTTCTTTTAAATAAGTAGCATCAGATGTTTTTGAAGGATCAAGTAATGCCGTTAATTCAAAAGTAGATAAGCTATCGTTTTTTTGTAATCTTTTTAAATCATTTAAAGAAATAATTACATCAACTTCTTTGTTTTTCTTTAACTGAAGCATTAATTTTTCCCAAGAAGCGTATATTTTTGGAGAAAAAATAAGGCTGTCTTGTATTCCTATTACGATTAGATTTCCTTCTTCTCCAAATTTTTCTAAAAACGAATTGTATTCTATATTAGCTTTTTCAGAAGCAGGTAATAAATTAGCTTCAGTGTTAGTAAACTTTATGTACTTCCATTGCGAAGCCATAAAAACCGTAAAAAGGGCAACTAAAACTAATAATCCTATTTTATTTCTTAAAATTCTACTGGCAATATAATCCCAAAAACTAGTGCTTAACCACTTTAACATCTCTCAAAAATTAGGCTGCAAAGGTATGTATTTTTGCTTAATTTATTGGTTTAGAGTGTAAGATTTAAGTTAATTTTAAAAGCCTAAATCCAAATAATAAGAAACTTTAATAGCAATATTATCATCAAAGTTAGGTAATTGATTTGGTCCATATCTGTAAAATGCTACTAAACCAAAACCTTTGAAAATTTTATTACACTCTACACCACTTTCAAAAAAGCCTTGTTCCATAGTTTTGTAACTGATACCTATGTGTTGATTGTTTTGATTGTTAGAACCAATAGCCATTCGGGTAACGACAGTAAATTCAGGGTTAATTTTATAGCCTAAGCGGATTTTGTTAAACGTATGTTTTAACTGTAAGGAAGCGTATTTGTTTGAGAAAAATTCGTTGAAATACATGGTTTCAAAACTATTTTTACCTGCAAAAGTTATTCGTTGT
>JBILST010000103.1:0-7786 GCA_044371865.1 Flavobacterium sp. | reverse complement strand
CTATGGAGAAGGAATCCGTATTTCTAAAATTGAAATTCCAGAAGATTTTCAAGAGCAATGGAATGGTAAGATTCAAACTTCAAAACAATCCATTGGAACATTGCTGTTAGATCCTTTTTTCTATTATAATTTAAAAATTCCTAAGGTTAATTCATATCACGATTTGACGACCAAATCTTGGGAAGGTATCCATTGCAATCATCAAAGTGTTTTCGAAATCTGGAGTCAACGTAAAAAAGTATATAAAGATACCTTGAATCATGTTACCACTAGTCAGACTTTATTTCCACTTTTCAATACAATTGAGGATAATTGGAAATTTGATGAAAAAGGAATCTATGTAATTGAGTATGAAAAAGGGCTTATACGAAGTACTATTATTGAACATCAAAATACTAAATTAGATATGGATGATTTTAGATTTCATGTAGCACAATGGAATGATTCGTTTTGGTTAGACAAACTCTATTTTTTAGAGCAAGAATGTTGTTCATCAAGTTCAGATACCATGATTACCAAACAATATGTAAACATTTTTTAAAACGACATCGTTTGTCTTTTGGTGACAATACTTTAGCATAATAATTTTAAAAAATATAGAATATGCCAAGTATGTTAATTTTCGAAAAGGAAATGATTCGTATCAATCCCAAAAACACCACTCGTTTAGAAGTTTCTACTAGTCAAGGAAGAAGTTGGACTACTCGTTATTCAGGAACTTCTTGTGGTAACTTTAATGATTTAGCCGACAATGGAAAAGAAATTTTAGCTACCACCTCAAACGGTTTATTTGTTTCCAGAAATCAAGGAAGAAGCTGGACAAAAAGAAGTTAAAATCGGGTTTATCCCGATTTTTTTATTTTTATTAGTATTATGACAAAACAAGAAATCAAAAATAAAATAGAAGCATTAGCAAAACAATATCATCAAGTTGATGAAGATATGTTGGGTTTTGAAATCATTTATTTGTACGAGCGAGAAGCTTTGAATAGTATAGTTCAGTTCTGTGAATGTAAAGGGTATTTAATAAATGGATTCCCAACTCATAAACGATTAATCATTCCAGAAGAAGAACAAGGAGATTATTTTACCGATGAACGTTTTCAATATTATTTAGATTTGCTTTCACTTCAAAAAGAAGAAGTAGCAGAATTAAATTATACGTATCAAAAATCATTTTGGCCAGATAGTATTGGAACTTTTGGTGAGTTTATGGCTTCAATTCAGTTCCAAATAAATAGTACCAATTTTTATGAGGTTGATGGGTTTTAATTAAATAAGAAGTACATCTTTTTATCAATTTATTTCTTTAAACGTCATCTTTTGACTTCGTCACTTTTCAACTTTGTTCAAGTAATTAGTAATATAGTAAAAAATGGAAGACTTTGATTATTTAGCATTTAAAACCTTTAAGGAACTGGGAAAAGAATTTAAGGAAGGTATAAATTCAATTAGCACATATTCTAGCAATAACAGTTTGTTATCAGGATTTGATAGATTAGATGCTGTAATTGGTGTTTTTCAAACTTCCAATTTGATTTTGATAGGTGGTGTAGAAGGGATGGGAAAAACGTCATTTGTAACATCTTTGATTAGCAAAATGGCAATCGAAAAAAAATATTCAATTGTTTTCTTTTCTTTACAATTAACATCTGAACAATTCATGTCAACTTTAGTAAGTCAACAGACAGGAATTCCTTTGGAAAAATTCAGGTTTGATTCGCTTTGTTTTGAGGATGCCAATCGTATCTCAAAAAAAATTAAAGAAATAGAGAATAGCCAATTAAACATATATGATTATCCTTTTTTAACAGTTTCTGATATTGAAGAAGCACTTGGGTTTTACCCTCCTGATTTTTTGCAATGTATAGTGATTGATTCGTTACAATTAGTAGCAAAAGGCAAAAACGATAAAGCTGGAAAAGTTCTCAATAAAAGTGAGTTGTCGAAGATAACGTTTCAATTAAAAAAAATAGCCAAAAAGTTAAACATTACAATTATTATTACGACTAATTTAGAACTAACAAGAAAAACATATTATTTACGACCTTTGTTATCAGATATTAGAAAACAGGCACCAATAGATACTTTTGCTGACATGGTCTTACTTTTGTATAGGCCTGAATATTATAAAATCGAGGAATGGGATGATGAAGATTGTAGTCCAACTAACGGAGAAGCCGAAATCAATATCGTTAAAAATACTAATGGTAGAACAGGTCAAGTTAGAATCAAATTTGATGGTAAATTTAGTTTTTTTGATAATTTAACAACCTAAAAACAAAATTATCTAATTTTTATTTTATATTTTTGTTGGAAATAATCAACATTAAACATATTTAAAATAGTTTACGATGGATATTTCAAGCAAAAACTGGTTAGAAATGAACGATAATGCGCTAATTGAAACGATAGGAGTTTTCGTAAAACACCATCGATTAGCACAAAACAAAACCCAGCAGCAACTAGCTACAGAAGCTGGAATCAATCGTTCTACGGTGACCCAAATAGAAAATGGCGGAAAAATCAACTTACAATCTTTACTACAAGTACTGAGAGTGTTAAACTTGTTGTATGTAATGGATAGCTTCAAAGTAGACGAACAAGTAAGTCCGTTACAATTAGCTAAGTTGGAACAGCAAAAGAGAAAAAGAGCTAGAAATACAGATAGCAACAATCCTAAAAAATCCGATTGGTAATGATAACAACTGCTTTTGTGAAAATTTGGGGAGAAACGGTTGGAGCGGTGGCTTGGGATGAAAACTCAGGGACAGCCAGTTTTGAATACGACCCTAAATTCATAGCTCAAAAAATAGATTTAGCACCTTTAAAAATACCAATTGCAAATGGGTTAAATAGAATTTTTTCTTTCCCAGAATTACGAAACTCAAAAACTTTTAAAGGATTACCTGGCTTACTTGCAGATGTCTTACCAGACGATTACGGTAACCAATTACTCAATACGTGGTTAGTACAAAACGGACGTCCTGAAAACAGTATGAATCCAGTAGAAATGTTATGTTTTATAGGAACAAGAGGAATGGGAGCACTCGAATTTGAACCATCACAGCTAAAAGTTACTAAAAGAGCATTTGATATTGAGGTAGATGAATTAATTCAAATGTCACAAAAAATGCTAACCAAAAGAGAAGCATTTGAAACCAATTTAGCCAAAGACGAGCAACAAGCTATGTTGGATATTCTTAAAATCGGAACATCTGCAGGTGGAGCACGACCAAAAGCGATTATTGCTTATAATGAAAAAACAGGGCAAGTGAAATCAGGTCAAACGCTAGCGCCTAAAGGTTTTGAACATTGGTTGTTAAAATTAGATACTGTTAGTGATGTGCAATTTGGTGAAAGTAGTGGTTTCGGTAGAATAGAAATGGCGTATTATTTAATGGCCAAAGCCTGCCAAATCGATATGATGGAATCCAGATTGTTAGAAGAAAATGGAAGAGCTCATTTTATGACGAAACGTTTTGATAGAGAAGGAGGGGACCAAAAATACCATGTGCAAACTTTGTGTGCGATGCAGCACTATGATTTTAATCAAATTACAAGTTTTAGTTATGAACAGTTATTTCAAACCATGCGTTTGTTGCGGTTACCCTACCCGCAAGCAGAACAAATGTTTCGAAGAATGGTATTCAATGTAATTGCAAGAAATTGTGATGATCATACCAAAAACTTTGCTTTCCGCCTAAAAAAAGAGCAAGAATGGGAATTAACACCCGCTTACGATATTTGTTTCGCTTATCGTCCAGGTAGCAATTGGGTCAGCCAACACAATTTAAGCATTAATGGTAAAAGAGCCAACATTACAAGAGAAGATCTCTTAGAAGTAGCAAAATCAATGAATATTAAAAAAGCAAATACTATTATAAACGAAATCAACGAAACGGTTACGAAGTGGAACACTTTTGCAGAACAAGTCAATGTGGATGAAAAGCTAAAAGAGAATATAGGAAAAGCACATTTAATATTATAAATGAATATTGATAATAAAAGCAAATCAGCGTTAATAAATAACACGAACCAACATGACTTTAGTTTATATAGTAAGTTTGATAATTGTAATAAAACTCTATTCTTCTTGGAAAAAGAAAAATAAAGCAATCGATTCAGAATCCAAACCAATTCAAACAAAGGCTGATAATGAAATTGTTTCAAAAAACCGATTTTTATATCCATCAGATGGTTTAGGTAAAATGGAACAAGACATAGTGTATGAATCTAAAACATATCAAACAAGAAAGACTAATAATGATACTGAAACTAAAAATTTTGAAATTGTAGAACAAAACGATATAAGTTCACCCAATGTCGCGGATTTGTAATCCGTGACTTCAAATAGAAAAATATTGAATAAGCGAATTTTGAATATAAAAAACTCTTATTTAGTGAATATTTGTGATAATAGATAGATTTGAATCTATCTATAACTCTGGCAGTATTTTTGTAATATGTAAACAAATTTGTTTACATTTGTAGTATGAAAACTTATATAGAAAAATACAAAGGCATACACCCTGGATTTATTTTGGAGCGAGAATTTAAAAAAAGAGCGCTCCTTAAGAGACCATTTGCCTTATCTATTGGGGAACATCCACAAACACTTAACGCCATTACTAAAGGTAAACGTAAGTTGAATACAGCATTAGCGCTTAAGATTGAAGAAAAGCTTGGTATAGAAGAAGGTACGCTAGCAATACTACAAACCTATTTTGATATTAATGAGGAAAAGCAAAAAAGAGAAGATAATACTCCTAATTTAGCTTTAATTCGAAAGGCATTGTTTTGGGACACCGATATAACAATGATTGATTGGGATAAACAATATAAAGCGGTTATCAGAAGAATTTTTGAACGTGGAAATGAAACTGAAAAGCAAGAGCTTATTCATTTTTATGGTGAAGAGAAGATAAATATTGCTCTTAATACATCAACTGGAATACCATATACTATCTATAAAAATAAATAGCAATAATGCTTTACTACAAAACTGTAAACAATTTATTAAAAGAAGGATTACTTCAATTGATGGCAGCTAAAGAGTTTGAAAACTTTAGGCTAGTTGGCGGAACATCATTGAGTTTACAAATTGGACATAGAGAATCTATAGATATAGACCTTTTTAGTGATGTGGAATATGGCAAAATCGATTTTGTTGCCATTGAGAATTATTTAGAGACCAATTTTAAATACATTGACCATCTTTCGAATATTATTCCAGGAATGGGAAAATCTTACCTGATAGGGGAGGATAAAGACAATTCCTTAAAGTTAGATATTTTTTATACGGACAAATTTATTCAGCCTATTTATTTAGAAGATACTATTCGCATGGCTACAATTGAGGAAATCATTGCCATGAAATTAGATGTAGTTCAAAGAGTTGGTCGTAAAAAGGACTTTTGGGATTTACATGAACTATTTGAAAAGTATAGTTTAACTCAAATGTTAGATTTACACGAACAAAGATATCCATATACCCACGACAGAGATTTGATTATTCAAAATTTTACTGATTTTAGCATAGCAGATGATGAATTCAATCCTATTTGTTTTAAAGGCAAATACTGGGAATTCATAAAAGAGGATATTGAGGAAATTATTATGCAACACAAAAGATAATTTTTAAAATGTCCGTTATTATAGACAAAAATGGTCTTTTTGTGTAGAATAACAATCAAAACTATTTTTACAGCAAATTAAATAGGAATTAAAAGGTGAAATGATAATTAAAAGTTATACCTAAATAAATTGTAAAAAGGCAACAAAAACGGCAATAAAAATAAAAAACCCTGTAAAATTAATACTTTACAGGGTTTTTTGTGGAGTCGGAGAGAATCGAACTCTCGTCCAAACAAGCAATCAAATAGCTTTCTACACGCTTAGTTTCTTCTTGGATTTTCGACAAAGAGCAAGGCTAGAAACCGCCACTCTTTGCTTAGCTTTATCAGTGTCAGAACGGATTTAAAACATTACCGTTCCTAGGTTTACATTTACGGTTCTCCTAAACCAACCGCCATAAACCAAGGCTTTTGAGGAGAATCCAGCTTTCCTACCTAGTAGGAACTTGGCAAATCTTACTATAATTCAGATTAAGCAGCTAAAGCGTAATTATTTTCGCCGTTTATAGGTTTGTACATTTGGATTTACGAGCTAAACATACAATGCTCGACGTGCTTACTAATCAATTCCACTCGCTGTCAAAACCAGTCGACCCCAATTTTGAGTTTTCAGTCGCAGTTTTCAGTCTGCAATCCTTCATTTGAAATCAAAAAGTGAGCCAAAAGTACTATCATTTTTTCAATAAAAAAAGTGTTTGTATAAAGACTAGTAAAATGTTATATTTGTAACATAAACACAACGTTTGGTTACAATATAAATATAATATGAAATTCGGTATAATTAAAGAACGAAAAAATCCCCCTGATAGAAGAGTAGTTTTCACACCAGAAGAATTAGTTCGTTTACAGTCAGAACATTCAGAAGCTAAAATTAAAGTTGAAACTTCAGATATTAGAGTATTTTCAGATGAGCAGTATGCTGATTTGGGAATTGAAGTCACTGCAGATCTTTCGGATTGTGATGTGCTTTTTGGCGTAAAAGAAGTTCCAGTTGATGCTTTAATCCCTAATAAAAAGTACTTTTTCTTTTCACATACTATCAAAAAACAGTCTTACAATAGAAAATTACTGCAAGCGATTCTAAATAAAAATATAGAATTGTACGATCATGAAACCATTGTTGATGCTAATAACAAAAGATTAATTGGTTTTGGTCGCTATGCAGGAATTGTTGGGGCATATAACGGTTTTAGAGCTTTCGGAATTAAATATGATTTATTTACATTAGCGAAAGCTGAAACTTTAACGGGTAAAGATGAATTAATTGCTCGTTTAAAAAGACAAACACTTCCCAATATTAAAATTGTACTTACGGGACATGGAAAGGTTGGCATGGGAGCAAAAGAAATTTTAGATGGCATGAAAATTAAGCAAGTAGCCATTGAAGATTTTTTATCTAAACAATATTCGGAACCTGTTTATACGCAAATTGATGTTTTAGATTACAACAAGCGTATCGATGGTTCGATTTCAGCTAAATCTGATTTTTATAAAAACCCACAAGAATATACTTCCGATTTTGGTCGTTTTTCTAAAGTGGCTGATGTATTTATGGCGGGGCATTTTCACGGTAACGGAGCCCCAGATATCTTGACAAGAGAAATGTTGCAGGCTGCCGATAATAAAATTCAAGTTGTAGCTGATATTTCTTGTGATGTTGATGGTCCTATTGCTTGTACCCTAAAAGCATCTACAATTGCAGAACCGTTCTTTGGTTATTTGCCAAGTGAACATATAGAAGTTTCGTATACTCATCCAGCATCCATCATGGTGATGTCGGTTGATAATTTACCTTGTGAATTACCCAAAGATGCTAGTGAGGGATTTGGTGAAATGTTTATGAAGCATGTTATTCCCGCTTTTTTTAATGGTGATAAAGATGGTATCTTAGGAAGAGCAAAAATGACAGAGAACGGAAAATTAACGCCTCGATTTGCTTATTTACAAGAATATGTTGATGAAAAACAGGAAACTTTAGCATCAAAATAACTGATAACCCGATGAAAATCGGGTTTTTTTATGTGAATTTAGTACCGTACTATATTAATTAACACGAAAACGTTTTCGTTAATAAAATTATTTCATTGTTTAAAATAAAAGCATTAATGAATGTATATTTAGCGTTTGATTCTATTAATAAGCAAGTTGTT
>JBILST010000102.1:0-7803 GCA_044371865.1 Flavobacterium sp. | reverse complement strand
TATCTTTGGAATAGTTAAAGCATCGTGTAATTGCATAATCTTCGTTTTTAGGAAACTCAAAGTTATGCTTTTACATAGATGCTTGCTTCAATGGCTACTTGCTTGATTAATAGATAGTTTTATTTTATTCTAATATATCCACATTTTTAAGCAAAAGAACGTTATAAGCAACTTTACCTAAATGGAGAAAATTCAATAATTTATTGTAACGAAAAGTTAATTTAACTGACTTATATTTAAAAATAAAGAATGATTCACTTACACCCTCCAACAAAATGATTTCAGATAAAAATTTAGCAAGAATTGCAGGATTTTGTTACTTAGTAGTCATTGCTACAGGTTTGTTTTCAGAGGTTTTCGTAAGACAAGCCTTAAGAGTGCCTAACGATGCATTAGCAACTGCTCACCTAATTCAAACCAATGAAATGCTTTTTCGTTGGGGTTTTGTGGCTGATTTAATAAATTTTGTAGTAGGCATTCCCACAATATTGATACTATATCACTTTTTCAAAAAATCCTATAAGATTATCCTACAAATTGCTTTAGCATTGGTTATCATTCAAACAGCCATTATTGCGGTCAATCTATTAAATCAAATAACACCCTTGTTACTTTTAAGCAATGAATCTTACTTAAATAGTTTTGAAACCGACCAGTTAGCAACACTTTCTCTTTTATATTTAAATATTCAAGCGCAAGGTTATGGAATTGGATTAATATTCTTTGGTTTTTATTGTATTTTAATGGGGTATGTGATTTTTAAAACCAATGCAATACCTAAAATTATTGGTATCGCTTATGCAATAGCTGGACTTGGTTACTTAATAAATAGTTTTACAATGTTTCTATCAAAAGGTTTTGAAAATCCGCTGTTTATTTACCTTGCCATTCCAATTTTTATAGGCGAATTGTGTCTTTGTTTGTGGTTACTCATAAAAGGTATTGATAGCTCTAAAATAACAAAAAACTGATATCAAAAAAAAGTCGTTCAATTGAAAAATTAAACACCCAAACCTTTATTTTTTTAAAACACTAAATACTGTTAATAAAATTAACATTGAACAGGAAATAATTTAAAAATATTTCATTAAATTTGTTAGGATATGTTTATTTTTTAATAAAATTATAAACTTCAGCAATTCTAATAATGTAAACAAATTTGTAATTGCGTTATAGATTTTTTTTCAAGATAGCACAAACCTATTATAAATTTATAGCTAATAAAAAATGACAAATCAAACTTTTAAACCTAAAGCAGGAATTCCAATAGCTGTGAAAATTTTTAGTTGGATTTTAATAATCGCTGGATGTTTTTATTTCTATGTGTACACTTTTAATCCAAGTATTAGCTTTCCAGAAGCTAATTTAAAAACGTATTCTGCAAGAATAGGCTTTGAAAGCACCGGAGTTAGAATTTTAGGCAGTGTATTTGCTTTATTAATTTCTTTGATTTACAACAAGCCTCATTGGTTATTTATTACATTAATTTCTAGAATTTTTATTGAATTTGGCGATGTAATCATCGGACTAATTAATGATGGGGTAAACTCAAATACTTTTGCTTTGCTTTTATTAATTCTACTTGAAATCTGGGCTGTATTACAACTTTGGAGTGTAATGGTATTCAACAAAAAAAGAATGAAAAAGATAATATCTCCTCAGAACTAATAAAGATGTTGTTGTAAAAATTATTTAACTGTATTTTTCAATGCATAAAGTAATTACTCCATGTATTTATCATCTTTACACTAGTTTTTTAAATTGAAATTCAACCTAAGTTGAAACAAAAAGAGCTCATTTTAATAATGAGCTCTTTTTGTTTTTAAATTAATTTTAGCTTGTATTTTTCGCTATAATATTAATGTTTGACCAAACAGTTATTCTAAAACAAAAGAAACCGAAACCGAAGAAACTACTTCAATTTCTCCTATTGCTAAGGTTTCTCTCTCAGGTATTTGCTCATAAGCTACATTATCAGATTTCATCATAGAAGCATAAACAGGTCTTGGATAGTTGGTACTCGAATTATCAGAAATAATTAACGCCTTCCCTACTTTTTGTCCGGTTAAAACCGATACATAATCTTCTGCTTTTTGTTTGGCATCTTTTATGGCTTTGATACGTGCCTCACGCTCAAACTCTTTGATTTTAGATGATTTGAACTCAACACCCTGAATTGCATTTACTCCACTTTCAACTACATCCATCATTAACTTATCATACTTACTCAAATCCTTTAAATGAATTGAAATGGTCTGACTGGCTAAATAATTGTATTTTTTAGTGTTGTAATCGTAGTTTTTATGTAAATTAACGTTTTGCGTTTGATAATCCGTTGCAGCAATACCACGTTGTTTGATTAACTTGATGATTTTATCTACAATTTCATCGTTTTTCTTTTTTACTTCAACAGCTTCTTTTCCTGTGTTTTCAATAGACAACGTAATTAGAGCTTCGTCTGGTGTAACCTTAATTCTACCTTCTCCAGAAACACTAATTTGTGGAACTGTTTTCACCTCTTGTGCTTGTAACATATTTACTGCTACCAAACAAATCAAAAGTATTTTTTTCATGTGTTTATTATTTTAATAGTTTATAGTTTTCAAGTATTGTGCCAAAAATGAATAAAATTTACAACTTATTTATTTTTTGGAGTATAAACAAAACCACAATGGGCACTAGTAATGCACCAACGGTTAAAGGTTCTGTTGAAATGAGTTGAGGATATTTTGACAATGTAATTGTATAACCTCCAATTGCACCTCCAAAGTGTGCCACATGTCCAATGTTATCATTTTTTGCTTTCATACCATAAATTGAAAACAACAGATACGCAAATCCGAAAATATATCCTGGTATAAAACCATACATATATAAATTAGGTTCTAGCAAAATAGCACTAAAAATAACACCTGTAACAGCACCTGAAGCTCCAACAGCTCGATACGAATAATCGTTTTTATGAAAATAAAAAGTTAACAAATTTCCAGCGATTAAACTGCCCATATAAATGTATAAAAAGTAAAGTGCTGAAGTATTAAAAATAACATAGGGAGCAAAAAAATACAAGGTAAACATATTAAAAAACAAATGTTGGAAATCAACATGTAAAAAACCAGAACTTATTATGCGCAATTGCTCGCCCGATTTTATGCTACCTATGTGAAATTCGTGTTTTCTAAAAAAGTACGAATCGTTTATCGCTTTGTAGCTAATTAAAGCGTTTATCACAATTACAACTAATAAAATAATATTCATGAAATGTATTTTTTTGTAAATTTATGAATACTTTGTCAAATTTACTTCCAACTAAAAAAGTATATTTGTAAAAAATTACACGAATGCAATTATTAATTTACCTCATAATTTATCCTTTTTTGTGGATAATATCTATACTACCCTACCGTATTTTTTATTTATTCTCAGATTTTGTTTGTTTTTTAACGTATAATATTATTGGGTATCGAAAAAAAGTGGTTCGCAATAACATCAAACTAGCATTACCTCATTTATCTGATAAAGAGCGTCTTGTAATTGAAAAAAAATTCTACATCCATTTATGTGATATGTTTTTAGAAATGATTAAGACTATTTCTATTTCGCAAAAAGAGATTGAAAAACGTTTTACTTTTAGCAATATGGAAGTGTATTATGAATTGGAAAAAAAGAACAAAAGTATTGCCTTAATGTGCGCGCATTATGCCAGCTATGAATGGGTTGTTTCAATGAATTATTATATCAATTGTAAAGGATATGGTATTTATAAAAAATTAGCAAATCCGCATTTTGACAAATTGGTTAAAAATATTCGTTCAAAATTTAAAGCTGAATTAATAACAACTAAAGAGACGATACCCACAATAAAAGAGAATTACAAAAAAAATGTAATTTCACTTTATGGCTTTGCTAGCGATCAATCTCCTAGACTAAATTCGGAACATCACTCAGCTTCGTTTATGGGGCATGTTGTTCCTGTTCATACGGGAGCAGAAATGCTGGCGAAACGTTTCGATATGAATGTGATTTTTTTAAGAGTTAAGAAAGTAAAAAGAGGCTATTATGAAGCTAGTTTTGAAGTACTTTCAGATGATGTTCAATCTGTTCCCAACTATGAAATTACTGATAAATTCCTAAAACTTGTTGAAGAACAAATTTACGAAGCACCTGAATATTATTTTTGGACACACAAGAGATGGAAACATATCAAAGAAAAAGCTCAGTAATTACTGAGCTTTTTCTTTATTATACCTTAAACCAATTGTGAACCATTTCTTGAATATCATTCTTGGCGTTGTTATGAACAAATTCGTTGGTTTTCGGATTGTATTCGTAATCTGCTCCCCATTCTTTGTGATTGGCAGCTAAAGCCTTAATATTGTCACAAACAAATTCAATCTCTTCTGAAGTAGTCGTTGGATGAATTGACATACGAATCCATCCAGGTTTTTGAATTAAATCACCCGACGAAATTTTACAAACCAAATCGTGCGAAGTTTCTTGATCTACGTGTAACAAATAATGTCCGTAAGTTCCTGCACAACTACAACCGCCACGGGTTTGAATTCCGAATTTATCGTTTAATAATTTTACGCCTAAATTAAAGTGTAAATCATCAATATAAAACGAAATAACCCCTAACCTATCTTGATGTTGATTGGCAAGAATATGTAGATTATCAATTGAATTTAATTCCGAAAAAATATAATCAACCAACTCATGTTCGCGGTCTAAAATATTCTGAACGCCCATTTTTTCCTTCAACTGAATAGCTAAAGCCGTTTTCATTACTTGTAAGAAACCTGGAGTACCACCGTCTTCTCTATCTTCAATATTATCAATGTACTTGTGTTCTCCCCATGGGTTTGTCCAACTTACTGTTCCGCCACCAGGACAATCTGGAACGTTGTTTTTATATAAGTTTTTATTAAAAATTAAAACACCTGAAGTACCAGGTCCTCCTAAAAATTTATGCGGTGAAAAGAAGATGGCATCTAAATAACTTTCAGCATCTTCTGGATGCATGTTGATATTTACATACGGACCCGAACAAGCAAAATCTACAAAGCAAACTCCGTTGTTTTGATGCATTAATTTTGCCACTTCATGATAAGGCGTTCTAATTCCGGTTACGTTTGAACAAGAAGTAATTGACGCAATTTTAAAACTTCTGTCTTTGTATTTTTCCAATAAAGTCTTTAATTGGTTCATACAGAACAAACCGTTTTCATCAGCTGGAATTACTACTACATCTGCAATAGTTTCTAACCATGAGGTTTGATTCGAATGATGTTCCATGTGCGAAATAAAAACAATTGGTTTCAACTCGGTCGGAATAGCTGTAAACTCTTTTAAATTTTCTGGAATACGCAATCCTAAAATACGTTGAAATTTATTCACCACACCTGTCATTCCGGTTCCATCTGTAATCAAAATATCCGAATCAAAAGCGTTTACATGGTGTTTAATAATGTGACGTGCTTCATGATATGCCATTGTCATAGCGGTACCTGTAACTGAAGTCTCAGTATGTGTATTCGCTACAAAAGGGCCAAAATCATTTACTAATTTATCTTCAATGGGACGATATAACCTTCCGCTTGCCGTCCAATCAGTATAAATTATCTTTTTATCTCCAAAAGGTGATTTAAAATTTTGATTAACTCCAATTATTTCTTTTCTGAATTGCTCAAAATAACATTCTAATTGGGTTTTAGTAGAGGTAGTAGACATTGTGCTGTATTTTATTTACTCTTTAGTTTGTCTTTCGTATAAAATTGTTTCCACAGTTTCAAACTCAGTTGGTTTTCCTTCTGAAACAAAGTATTTGATGAGAAGTTGTCCCCAAAATTCTCCACTTGAAAATTCGGCAATAATCCATCTATGATTTAATATTTTAGATGTGTTAATCAAAAATGGTTTACCATCAATAGGTTCGTAGGGTACTAATTTGTTTCCGTTTTTATTTTCGTTTAACGTAATTAGGTCTTCTTTTACTTTTATGGCTATTTTTTGATAATCTAAATTGTTAGTGTAAAAATACTCCTGTGCATCTTGGTCACTTTCTAAGGCAAAATAATTTGCATTCGCTAAACTCGCAACTGAATCTCTTGAAATTTTAAGGCGGTCTTTTACTTTTATTACTTCTTTGTCTTTAGCTTCTAAAATCTTAGTTGAATTTACATATTGAAATACGTTAAACAATAAAGAGAAAATTAAAGCATACAAAATTACATTTTTCATAGTTCTTATAAATTTAGTTCAAGTTTATATTGTTAGTTCAAGATTATCATACGCTACAAAAACATTTTCTGGTAATTTTTTTTGAATTTCTTCATGAAAACCAAACAAATGACTAATATGTGTTAAATACGTTTTTTTAGGTTGCACCAAAGATATGAAATGTAATACTTCCTCTAAATTAAAATGTGTATCATGTGGCTCTTCTCTTAAACAGTTTACAACTAAGACCTCACATTTTTTAATTTTTTGGATTTCAGCAGCTTCAATCGTTTTAACATCCGTTAAATAGACAAAATCTTGGATTCGGTAACCAAAAACTTGCAACGAACCGTGGTAGGCATTAATTGGTATAATTACTTCATTATTCACCGTAAATGGTTTGTTTTGAATTACTTCATTCTCTATAACCGAAGGAGCGCCCGGATATTTGTTTTCGGTTTGAAATATATAATCGAATCTTTTTTCTAAATTTTTCAACACTCTATTATGAGCATAAATAGCAATGGCTCCTTGCTTAAAAAAGAACGGACGAATATCATCTAAACCCGCAGTATGATCGGCATGTTCATGGGTAAACAACAAAGCATCAATTTTAGGACATTTAGATTGTAACATTTGCTGTCTAAAATCAGGACCGCAATCTACAACAATAGAATTTTCATCGGTTTCAATCCAAACCGATACTCTTAATCTATTGTCTCTCTTATCAGAACTCAAACAAACGGAATGATGGCTTCCAATCACTGGAATTCCTTGAGAGGTTCCTGTTCCTAAAAAGTAAATTTTCACTACTTTATCTTTTGCACAAAAATAACAATAATTATGGTAGTTTTTATAAAATGATTAACTTTGCAAGAGGAGTTCGTTTTTTTAACAAGTTACTCAAATTTATTTTAATGAAAACCATGGTTACAGATATTAAAGTTCGCGGAGATAAAGAGATTGAGCAAATCCCTTCCATTAAAGATAAAGCATTAAGAATCAACCTTAATGAAAACATATATGGAACGTTTGCTGAAATTGGAGCAGGACAAGAAACAGTGCGTAACTTTTTTAGAGCTGGAGCTTCCTCTGGAACTATTGCAAAAGCAATGTCAGCGTATGACAAAGACTTTAGTGATGCTATTTATGGCGAAGAAGCAGACGGTCGTTATGTAACAGAAAGTCGTCTTCGCAAAATGTTAACGCATGAAATTAATCTTGTGGAACAACGTTTAAGCCGAGACAAACATCCTAATAAATTGTTCTTTAGTTACGCGAATACCGTTGCTACCATTGATTTTGCAAAACAATTTAAAGGACATGGTTGGGTAGGAATAGTATATCAAGTTGAGCCAGACGAAGATTACAACGAAATTATACTTCACATCCGATTTAAAGAAAATGATGCCAAATTACAACAAGAAACCTTAGGGACTTTAGGGGTAAACTTGATTTATGGCGCTTTTTACAAATACAACGATCCTAAAAAATTACTTCGTTATTTATACGACCATTTAGATAAAGATCAATTAGAAATTGATACGGTAAATTTCTCAGGTCCACGTTTTGCTAATGTTGACA